>CAYOTU010000090.1:0-10836 GCA_964406905.1 uncultured Myxococcales bacterium
GACCCCGCGCTGGTCATGATCGAGTACTCCTCGCCCAACACCAACAAGCCCTTGCACCTGGGCCACATCCGCAACAACCTCCTGGGCCTCGCTGTGAGCCGGATCATCGGCTACCACGGGGACCGGGTCCACACCGTGAACCTGGTCAACGACCGGGGGATACATATCTCCAAGACCATGGTGGCCTACAACCGCTGGGGAGACGACGCCACCCCCGAGACAGCGGGACGAAAAGGGGACAGCTTCGTAGGCGACTTCTACGTACGCTTCGACAAGGAGTTCAAAGCCGAGTACGAGGCGTGGAAGGCCGGCCGTGACGGCGAGATCCCCGACGCGGACGCTTACTTCAACGGTGAGTCAGTGCTGGGCGCGGAGACCCGGGAGCTGCTGCGCCGCTGGGAGGCAGGAGACGAGGAGGTCCTGGACCTCTGGCGCCGCATGAACCGCTGGGTCCTGGACGGCTTCGCGGTCAGCTACGAGCGCATGGGCTGCCGCTTTGACAGCTACCAGTTCGAGAGCGAGACCTACAAGCTCGGCAAGGCCGTGGTGCAGGAGGGCCTGGACAGCGGCATCTTCCATCATCGGGCCGACGGGGCCGCGGTGCTGAATCTGGAGAAGGTCGGCCTGACCGGGGAGAAGGTCCTGCTGCGATCAGACGGCACCAGCGTCTACATGACCCAGGACATCGGCACAGCGCTGTCCCGCTTTGCTGAACATAACCCGGACCGCCTGATCTATGTCGTGGGCGACGAGCAGCTCTACCATTTCCAGCTCCTCTTCAAGATCCTGGGCCGGATCCGGGTAGGCCTTGCGACACGTTGCGCCCATCTCTCCTACGGCATGATCCGCCTGCCCGAGGGACGGATGAAGAGCCGGGAGGGCACCGTGGTGGACGCGGACGCGCTCATGAACGAACTGCACGCGCTTGCCCTTGAAGAGGTCGTGACCCGAGCTGACGCGGGCAAGGCCCACTACGACCATCTCACCGACGACGAGCAAACCCTGCGCGCTGAGCGCATCGCGCAGGCAGCGCTCAAGTTCCACATGTTCCGGTTCACCCCGAAGAAGTCCTTTGAGTACAACCCCAGGGAGTCCATCGACTTCAACGGCCAGACAGGCCCATACTGCCTCTACACCTACGCGCGAACCCGCTCGATCCTGCGCAAGGCCGGAGCGGACGTGCCGGACTTCGAGCCCGCGGCCGCGGCCCAACTCGGCACCTCCCTGGAGCGCACAGTGCTATGGGGCGTCATGGCATTCCCCGGCGTGATCCGGGACGCGGCCAGGCAGCTCGACCCGAGCCGGGTAGCAGAGTACGTCTACACCCTCTGCAAAGACTTCAACCTGATGTTCGCGGACCGGCAGGGACACCCCATCGTGTCTTGCGAAGACCCCTCGCTCAAGCAGGGCCGCCTCCTCCTGGCCCACGCGGTGGGCGTCACCGTCCGCGCTGCCCTGGACCTGCTGGGGATTGAGACCTTGGAAGAGATGTGAGGAGGGTACCGGCAGAGCCGGTAGAACGCTCCAGTGGAGCGTTCGGCCCGACGCAAGGCGAGGAGCATGCGACGAGTAGGGAGAACTCTACGGAACCGCTGAAAAGATCCGGCCCGCGTCGGTCGCGTACCAGATGAACAGCGCATTTCCTTTCACCGAATCGATGGGGACTGAGCCCCAGTAGCGGCCGTCGCTGGAGTTATCCCGGTTGTCGCCCATGCAAAAGACGTGGCCGTCAGGGACCACGTACGCTTCCCGATCCAGGGGCCAGTCGGGCTGGTTGATGCAGCCCAGGTCTCCGGCCATGGCGCGAATGTGGCGGGTGACGAAAGACATGTCCCCAAAGGTCTCGCGCTGCCGGTCGCAGACGCAGTGGATCGACCGGCCCAGCGCGTCCTTGACCGCGCAGTCCTCGGGCTCATCCAGATCCTCCGCGGGGATCTCTTTGCCGTTGACGTAGAGCCGGTTATTCCGCAGGGCCATCCGGTCCCCGGGCAGGCCCACAACGCGCTTGATAAAGTCCTGCTTGTAGTCCGGATGGGAGCAGTCCCGGTCCTCTCCGCCAGGGGCCTCCCGGCATCCGGGCTTCTCCTTCAGGGGGAAGGGAAAGACGATCACGTCCCCCCGCTCGGGCTGGCCCCACTGGACGATGTATGTGTTCACGAAGGGGATCTGGACCCCGTAGGTACACTTGGAAACGAAGATGTGGTCCTCAATGAGGAGGGACGGGATCATCGACCCCGTGGGAATCTGGAAGGGCTCTAAGAGAAAGAAACGGATCACCAGTGCAATGACCGCAGCCCAGGCGATGGACTCGGCGTACTGCCGAAACACGCCCTTGCGGGCAACGGCCAGCTCACCATCGAGGAGGCGCTCCAATTCGTTGATTGCACCCGAGATGGCCCTCCAGTCCCGGGGCTTTGCTCGGCGCAGCTCGTCAAAGGTCGCCACGGCCTTCACAACGCGCTCCTTCACGGGCTCAGAGATCTCCGTAGCGAGCTTTCGCAGGGACCGGCGCACCTCCTTCTCGAAGTTCCGGCCCTCGGCGAGGACGCGCCGTCCCTTCCACCAGGAGGGCGTGACGGTCGCCTTGTTCGTTGATGCCTTCACGACGCAGATGTCTCCCGGTCCCGGAGGACCTCTTCAAAGTAGGCGTGTGTGCGGCGGATCCCGTCCCGGAGGTTGACCTTCGGCTCCCAACCCAGGATCTCCCGGGCCAGGGAAATGTCGGGCTGACGTGTCTTGGGATCGTCCACGGGCAGCTCCTGGTACACAATCTCCACCTTGTTGAACATCTCCTGGCAGAGCTCTGCGAAGGCCTGAACGGTCCATTCGTCGGGGTTGCCCAGGTTGACTGGCTCCGCATAATCGCTCACGAGGAGGCGCACGAGCCCTTCCACCAGGTCATCGATATAGCCGAAGCTCCGGGTCTGTTGTCCGTCGCCGAAGATCGTGAGGGGCTCATCCTGGATCACCTGGCTGAGGAACGCGGGCACGACGCGGCCGTCCTTGACCCGCATCCGAGGCCCGTAGGTGTTGAAGATCCGGGCGATGCGTGTCTCAATGCCGTGGAATCGGTGGTAGGCCATGGTCAGGGCCTCTGCGAAACGCTTGGCCTCGTCGTAGACGCCCCGCGGGCCCACGGGGTGCACGTTGCCCCAGTAGGTCTCCGGCTGGGGATGGACCAGGGGATCCCCGTAGACCTCCGATGTAGAGGCCAGGAGGAACCGCGCACCCTTCTCCCGGCAGAGGCCCAGGACCTTGTGGGTGCCGAGACTGCCGACTTTCAAAGTCTGGATGGGCATCTGCAAATAGTCCAGAGGACTGGCGGGGGACGCGAAATGCAGCACGTAGTCCAGCGGCCCTGACACGTGAATGTAGTTGGTCACGTCCACCTTGATGAACCGGAAGCGGTCGTTGCCGAAAAGATGCTCGATGTTCTTGAGGCGCCCGGTGGACAGATTATCGAGGCAAAGCACCTCGAATCCGTCGAAGAGGAACCGTTCACAAAGGTGAGACCCGATGAACCCTGCTCCGCCCGTGATAAGGACACGCTCCCGCCTGCCGACCGCCATGCGACCCTCCCCATATGCGTCACCGCCGCGTACAGGTTTGTGAGAGTAGACGAGCCGGCCCACCAAGTCAATTCCGGTTGCGCGGTTAACCGCTCCTGGTGTAGGCTTCATCCCCCTGAGATGACGAGGCTGTGTTCCGAGGAGGACGACCCATGAGCCAGATCGAAGTAGGCCAGCTCCGCAGGGGCACCGCGGTCATGTTGGACGGAAACCCGACCTTGATCGTGGGCCTGGAGTTTGTGAAGCCCGGCAAAGGCCAGGGGCTGTACAAATGCAAGCTGCGCAACATCACCTCCGGCGCACTCTACGACCGGACCTTCCGCTCCAGCGAGCGCTTTGAGGAAGCCGACATCACCGAACGGGACATGCAGTACCTGTACAAAGACGACGACAGCTTCTACTTCATGGACAAGGACAACTACGAGCAGGTCTACATGCCCGCGAACGAGGTTGGAGTCAGGGCCAACTTCCTCAAGGACGGCGTCGAGGTCAAGATGCTGCTCCACGGGCAGCGTCCCATCGAGTTTGAGCTGCCCAACTTCGTGGTCCTCGAGGTCACCCTCTCCCCGCCGGGCATCAAGGGCGACACCTCCAGCGGCGCGACCAAGGCCGCCACCCTGGAGAGCGGCCTCGAACTCCAGGTGCCCCTCTTCATCAACGAGGGCGAACTCCTCAAAATTGACACCCGCACCGGCCAGTACGTGGAGCGTGTTAAGAGCTAACGCCATGCGGGAGCGGCTTCGTACCCGTCACCGAATACTCCGCGCCATCCGCGCCTTCTTCGACGAGCAGGGCTTCCTGGAAGTGGAGGTCCCTACCCTCGGACCGGAGGTGATCCCAGAGGACCACATCGAGCCCCTGCGCTGCGGCAACGGCTGGCTCCTCACCTCCCCCGAGATCCACATGAAGCGCCTCCTCGCCGAGGGCCATGAGCGGATTTACGCTATCGGTCCAAACTTCCGGGCCGGGGAGCGGGGTCCCCTGCACCACCCCGAGTTCCGGATGCTGGAGTGGTACAGGACCGGCGGGGACCTGGACACGCTGGCCAACGACGTGGAGGAGCTGTTCAGTAGGGTGGCGGACAGCCTCGGCGTGGATAAAGTCGTGTGGCATGACCGGAACTCGGACCTGCGCGGCGGCTGGTGCCGTGGCACGGTGGCTGCTGTCTTCAAGGAACATGCAGGCTGGGACCCCGTGGCCGCGTGGGATCCGGACCGCTTCGACCTGGACATGGACGCACTGGTGGGGCCCCGCCTGGGCCACCCCCGGCCCATGCTGCTGGAAGCCTGGCCCGCTGAACAGGCAGCGCTGGCCCGGCTAGACCCCGCGGATCCTCGCACGGCCCGCCGCGTGGAGGCCTGGGTCTGCGGCCTGGAGCTGGCCAACGGCTTCGAGGAACTGACCGACCCACAAGAGCAGCGGGCTCGCTTCGCCGCGGTGAACGCGGCCCGCGCGGGCAGGGGTGCGACGGATCTCGGCCAGCCCGAGGTCTTCCTGGACGCACTCTCACGCATGCCCTCCGCCGCGGGCATGGCCCTGGGCCTGGACCGGCTGGTAATGCTGTTCACAGGCGCGGCGACCATCGACGAGGTGGTTGCCATCCCAGTGGCACCAGAATTCATTCTGGACACATTCTGATCGGAGGTTATGACCAATGGATGAGATTCGATTGAAGGCCCCCAAGGTGCGACTACCAGCGTCAGAGACCCTGAAGGGGCCGCTCAAGGCTGCCTTTCATCGCTTCCTGGACGCCTGGTACGCGTCGGAGGACCACCCGGCCCCGGCAGCTCAGTCCCTGGTGGACGCGGTGCGGCGCCTGACGGAGATCTACACAGAGCGGCGAACGGAAAATCCCTACCGAAACAAGCGCCTCCTTCAGGCCCGGCTCTATTTCTTCATGCCCACGGACATCCCCAAGGTCTGGCTGCCCTTGACCGAGTTCCTGGAGCGCCACCCCGCGCTCCTGGAGCGCAAGACCCTCCGGATCCTCGATCTGGGAGCGGGAATCGGCACCGGGGGTCTTGGCGCGCTGACCGTCCTGGCTGCGCGGGGCTTCAAGGGCACGGTGGACTTAACCGCAGTGGAACCGGATCCTGTCCTGCGTACGCCACTGCTCAGAGCCCTGGACGCAGCGGAGGAGGGCCTGGGGATCCCCGTGGAGGTCACCCACCGCGCCCGGAACCTCCAGACCTGGCTGGACGAGGACGGCAAGGGAGCCCGGCGGGACCGGGGGCCGGGCCATTTCGATCTGATCCTTGCGGTCAACGTCCTCACAGAGGCCCTGGATCCACTGCGCTACGCAGAGGAGGGAACGGAGGTCGTCCAACGCCTGGGCAGGCATCTGGCCCCCGGGGGCGCCATTGTCTTCGTGGAGCCAGCGCTCCGGGAGCCCTCCCGCCGCCTTTCCCGGCTGCGAGACCATCTCCTTGAAGTCGGCATCTCGGTCTTCGCCCCATGTCTGGCTACGGGGCCCTGCCCCGAGACAGCATCCAAGGAGGGCTACTGCTTCCATACGATCAAGGTACCCCTGAACGGCTACCTCCAGAAGCTCGGGGATCTGGCCGGTCTGCGCCGGCACGAGGTGAACTTCCACTACCTGACGATCTCGCCCTCGGATCCGGCACAAGGAGGGCATCTCCCCCCGGATCTGCCGGGGCCCCACGCCCGGGTGATCAGCTTCGGTGCGAAGAACCGCATGGGCTTTCAGTTCCACTGCTGCCATGGTCCGGGCCTCATGCGTGCCCAACTCGGCCGCTGGGCCGACGCGGGAGAAGAAGAGCGAGTCCGGACAAAACGGCTGCCGCACGGAACAATCGTGTCCATCGCTGTTGATTCTTGATTCCACAGGTTCTTTGTCCTAACCTTTAAGTGCTCCGTGATTCCCCGCCCCCCGAAGGAGGCAATGGACAATGGCTTCGAAGACTGGTCTTATCCAGCAGACCCGCGCTCGCTTCCACCGTGAAACAGGATTCTCGATCATCGAGCTGATGGTCGTCTTGACGATCCTGTCGATCCTGAGCATGGCTGCGGTGATGGGCTACCGCCGCTACATCATGCGCGGCAAGAGCATGGAGGCGCTTCACATGCTCGCTGACATCGGAATGAAGCAGGCAATGTACTTCAGCCTCTACGGCCAGTACATTGACACCAACCAGACGGGAGCAACCAGCCACACAGAGGCCCCTTCTGCCGGCCCCCCCGGGGCCACGGCCCAGGGCTTCTACCCAGCCTCAATCTCCGGCGGCAACAAAGACTGGTCGATCTCCTGCCCTGTGGCCAACCCAAACGACTACCCCGCGGCTGGCTGGTGCGCGCTGGGGTTCCGCCCCAGCTCCAACACGGTCAACTACCAGTACATCACCGTGGGCTGGGCCCCCGGGGAGAGCGGGGCACCCTCAAGCCACTACATCGCGGATCCGAGCCGCCAGTGGTGGTACGCGATTGCCCGAGGGGACCTGGACAACAATGGCTTGTACTCGACCTTCGTGTTCTCGTCGGAGGTCAGCGCCATCTGGTCTATCAACCCAAACCAGTAGGCCCTTCTACCGACCACATTCATGGCCAAGGCAAAAACAACCAAGGCGAACGTAACCCCGGTAATGCAGCAGTTCCTGGACGCCAAGACCCAGGCACCTGACGCGCTGCTTCTCTTTCGCATGGGCGACTTCTACGAGACCTTCTTCGAAGACGCCGTCACAGCGGCCAGGGTCCTCGAAATCACCCTCACCGCCCGGGACAAGCAGGGGGACAACCCGATCCCCATGGCCGGGGTTCCGCACCACGCGCTTGAGGCCTACCTGCCTAAACTCCTCAAGGCAGGCTTTAAAGTCGCGATCTGTGACCAGATCGAGGATCCCGCCAAAGCAAAGGGCATCGTCAAACGCGCTATCACCCGGGTGGTCACCCCCGGCGTGATCCTGAATCCGAACAACCTCGACTCGGACCGATTTAACTACCTCGCTGCCATGGTTTTTTCATTGAGCGGTACAGCGTTGGCATATCTTGACGCGTCCTGCGGCGAATTCCGCGGGACGCTCATCGAGGACCCCTCCCTGCTGGGGGGCGAGCTGGCCCGCATCGAACCAGCGGAACTCCTGATCGCCGCGGCCTCGGAGGAGGCCCTGGAGCCCTACCGGACCCTCCTCAAAAACGCCACGATCACCCCCCTGGCCGACGCGTACTTCGAGGTGGACCACGAGGACGAGGCCTCGGCACTCCTGGGCGCAGCGGGCCCGGACGCACCGTCCCCGGATCTTCTGGCCGCGGGAAGCGCGCTCCTGCGCTACGTACGAGAGACCCAGAGAGGCCGCATGCCCACCCTGGAAGTCCTTGAGGCCTACCAGGTGCGAGACTTCATGGTCCTCGACGAGACAGCGGTAACCGACCTGGAATTGTTGCGGACCATCATCGGCGGGGACCGGCGTGGGACCCTCCTCTGGGTCCTGGACCGGACCCGGACTCCTATGGGTCGCCGCCTCCTCAAACGCTGGGTTACCTACCCCCTGGTACGTTGCGACACCATCGAACGCCGCCTCGACGCGGTGGAGGAGCTGGCGAACCGCAGCATCGATCGGGAAGAACTGCGCGGCCATCTCGACGCGGTCGGTGACATTGACCGCCTCCTGGCCCGTTTACAGACCGGCCAGGGTAACGCCCGGGACCTGGCTGCTCTGGGCCGCTCTCTGGGCGCGTTGCGCCCGGTGCGGGGGACCCTCCAACAGATGAAGAAGCCCGCACTTCGGGAGCTGGCAGGACGCATCGATCCCCTGCCCGTGCTGGGTGAACGGATCCTCGGCAGCCTGGTGGATGACCCGCCGATCTCCACCCGGGAGGGAGGAATGTTCCGCCGCGGCATCCACCCGAAGCTGGACGAGCTGGCCGAGCTGGCCCGTGGCGGACGCGAGTGGATCGCCCACTTTGAGGCCGAGCAACGGAAGGCCACTGGGATCAGCTCCCTCAAGGTAAAGTTCAACCGGGTCTTCGGCTACTTCATCGAGGTCACCAAGGCCAACCTCCACCTGGTGCCGGAAGAGGGCTACATCCGCAAGCAGACCATGGTGAATGCGGAGCGCTTCTACACCGTGGAGTTGAAGGAATACGAGGAGAAGGTCCTCTCCGCGCAGGACAAACAGAACGAGTTGGAGAATCAGCTCTTCGAGGATCTGCGGGGTGCTGTGGACGCTGAAGCTCGGGCCCTGGGTCTCACAGCGGGGGGCGTGGCTGAGCTGGACGCTCTCCTCTCCCTGGCCCACGTCTCCAAGGAGCACGGCTACGTGCGGCCCTCGGTGGACTACTCGGGCACCATCGACATCAAGGAGGGCCGCCATCCCGTGGTAGAGCGCCTCCTGCCCGCGCGGCGCTACGTGCCCAACGACGTTCGCCTGGACGTGGACGCGAACCAGGTAATGATCGTCACCGGCCCCAATATGGCAGGGAAGTCCACGGTGATGCGCCAAGTGGCCCTCATCACAATCATGGCCCAGATGGGCAGCTTCGTCCCTGCGGAGTCCGCGACTATCGGCGTGGCTGACCGGGTCTTCACCCGGGTCGGCGCGTCGGACGCGCTGACAAAGGGGCTCTCCACGTTCATGGTGGAGATGAACGAATCAGCGGAGATTTTGCGTAAGGCCACCCGCCGCAGCCTGGTGATCCTGGACGAGATCGGGCGCGGGACCAGCACCTACGACGGCCTCTCCATAGCATGGGCCGTGACCGAGTATCTCCACGACGTCCTGGGTGCGCGCACCATGTTCGCCACCCACTACCATGAGTTGACCCAGCTCACAGCGACGAAGTCCCGGGTGACGAACTGGAATATAGCGATCAAAGAGTTCAACGACGAGCTCTTCTTCCTGCACAAGCTCGTCGAGGGAGCGACCAACCGCTCCTACGGCATCCAGGTCGCCCGTCTGGCTGGAATCCCTGCGCCGGTCATCTCCCGAGCCAAGGAAATCCTGGCTTCTCTGGAGGACACAGCAGACCCGCGAAAAGTGATCCGCAAGGGTCGCCCCGTACGCCGCAAGCCGAAGACAGGCATGGCCGACCTCTTCTCATCCCCCGCGCCGGCCCCGGAGCCAGCAGTCCCCTCCGCGGTGGAGCTGCGCCTGGGGGCAGTCGATCCAGACGGCGTGACGCCGTTGGACGCGCTCAAGCTCCTCTACGAGCTGAAGAAGCTGGGGAAAGACGCCAAGTAGCCACAGTCGCAGGCTCCCGGCTGGGATCGGATCAGGACCCGTCTCGGAAGCGTAGCCCTGCAGGAATCAACGTCAGGGCTGCGAGGCTCGTCATCACCATGGTCAGCGCGGTGAGCCAGGCCAGGGACTGGAGGGAGAGGAAGTCTGATCCCAGAAGCGTCAGGAAGCCCGCGGAGACGGCCAGCGCGTTGAAGATGATTGGACGCCCTGTGGCCCTGGCCGCGGCACGAATCGCGTCCTCGGTGGCCAGCCCCGCGCTGCGCTCCAGCTCGTAACGGTGGAGATAGTGGACCGAGTAGTCGATGCCGATGCCCACTGCGCAGGCCGCTATGAGCACGGTCCCGATATCCAGGGGCACCCCAGCGAGGGCCATGGTGCCGAAGTTCACCACCACGGCCACGAGGATCGGGACCAGGGTCAGTGCGCCCGCGGACGCGGCCCGGACTAACCTCGACGCCCCGGCGACCGCGCCTCGGTGATAGAAGAACCCCCCAACCATGAGGAAAACCAGCACCAGGGAGAGGGCCAGACTCACGAGCTGCCCGTTCACCACGTAATCGTTGACCACCTTGTACCGCACCATGGTCCCGGCCATCCTGAGATCGAATCCCTCGGGCAGATGCTCCGCCGCGAAGTCCTCCACGATCCCGCAGAGACGATCCGCTGCGATCGACGCGCCGGTCTTCGACATGACCAGGAGGTGAGCGGTAGAGTAGTCAAAGTCCACCACGTCGGAGAAGTCCTCGGGGTCGCCGCTCATCTCGTAGAGCTGGATGTAGTCTGCCACCCGTTTGCGGTCCTCGGGAACCAGGTACATAGCAGGGTCGTCCCGGTTCATCACCTGGTGCATCCGGCGCACGAAGTCGGCCATGGACACGGTCTTGCCCACTTCGGGCTCCTGCTCGAGCCTTTTCTGGAGACGGGCCAGGAACTCCAGGACGGCCGGCTCCAGCATGGAACGCGGCCCCGGCCCCGACACAACCACTGAGAGGGTGTGGGTCCCACCGAAGTGATCGCTAAAGTAGTGGTCCGCCTGCCACATCTCGCTGTCCTCGGGGAAGAGGCTCACCGAG
>CAYOTU010000091.1:0-10809 GCA_964406905.1 uncultured Myxococcales bacterium
CTGCTAAAAATCGATTAGGGTATCACTCAGCGGGTCAACCGCTTCTCTTTCGGTTGCCTGCCGGTACTGCGAGCGGAGGCTTTCCAATTCACCGGTGGTGGTGCGCAGGCGGGCCGTCAGGACGCGGGCGAGACTCCACAGGAGTTTGACCGCTGTCCGGGAGTGGTTATGGATGATGCTGTAGAAGTCGTCCCGGTACAGGATGAGACATTGGGAGTCCTCCACGGCTATAGCGTCCGCTGAGCGGTTGGACCGATCAACGAGCGCCATCTCGCCGAAGTGGGAGCCTCGGCCCAGGTGGACCACGGTGTCCCCGCCCTTGGAGATCTCGACCTTCCCACGGATCATCACGTAGAGGCTGTCACCTGGATCTCCATCGGAGAAGATCCGCTCTCCGGCCTTGAATGTTTTTGGGAAGACCAGATTATGGATCCGCAGGAGTTCCTCGTAGTCAAGCAGGCGGAAGATGACTAGGGTGCGCAGCACATCAAGACGATCCGCGACGAGCCCCGCCTTGTCCCCGGAGGCCTCGGTGACGTCGATGATCAGCGCGGTGATGTTGTCCTTGCCGCCCATGGAGTTAGCGTGGCGGATCAGGTTCTGGATCGCAGTTTCCGTATCGATCTTCATGGCCAGGCGCCCCAGGGTGTCGCCTTCAATGTAGGCGTGGAGCCCATCGGAGCACATCAAGAACCGATCCCCGGGGAAGAGGTCCATGTCGAGGAGATCCACCTCCACGGTGTCGTAGAAGCCCAGTGCGCGGGTCACCGCGTTGCGAAACTTCGCCTTCACCTCATCCGCTGAACGGATGTGGCCCTTCTCGATCAGTTCGTTGGTGAGGGAGTGGTCCTTGGTGATCTGGTGGACCTCTCCATCCCGGATCAGATAAATGCGGCTGTCCCCCACGTGTGCAAAAAAGGCCCGGTCGTTGATGAACAGGCCGACCTCTACAGTGGTGCCCATGCCCCGCAGCTCCGGGGTATCCTCGCCGACCTTCTTGATCTTCGCGGAAGCGTGCTTCACAGCGTGGGCCAGGAGTGAGGAGATGTCCTTCTCCGACACGCCGGCCTGCTGGAATCTGTACTCATCGAGGATGTCTTTGTTCTGCTCGATGATGTGCAGGACCTCATCGCACGCAATGGACGAGGCGACCTCGCCCCCCGCGTGGCCACCCATGCCATCAGCGACTACGTAGAGATTCAGATCGTCGTTCGCGATGAACGCGTCCTCGTTATTTTTCCGGACCAGCCCGACGTCGCTTGCGCCCGCGTGGCGGATGCTCATGCCTGCGCCCTCCCGAGTTGAAGACGGATTAGAAGTGGAAGTCAGCCTGGAGCCAGAGCCAGTGTGCGGGGTCGCCCCCGGGGAAGACGTAGGTTCGGAGCTGATTGTCCTCCAGGACCTCGCGCTCTGGCCGGACCTGATCCTCGATGGCCCCGCCTGGGAGGAGTACGCTGTAGCCGCCACCCAGGGCGAAATGGTCGTCCACGTCCCAGAATGCGGAGAGGTCCAGTTCGCTGCCGATGTCCTTCGCAGACGGGTACTTGCGATTCTGGGTGACCATCCCGTACCCGCCGGGGACGTCGCCGTACTCATCGACCAGGGACAGGTAGTGGTACTGCAACTCGACGTGAACTCCACGGTAGGGAGTGAGGCTCAACTCCATGCCCGTGCTCCAGATGTTGGACAGGTTGAAGACATCCATCCGTCCCAGCATCACATGGCGCGTGGGGAAGAGAGGGACGTACGCGGTGTGCGCGGTGTTGGCCGGATCTATAGGGCTGCGGTTCGGGTCCCCGGACGCGGACAGGAAGAAGGCCTTGATCGTCGGCTTCATCATGACGGGGATCTCGTAACCCAGCATAGCGTAGTAGGCCGCTGCGAAGTGGGAGTTGTCGATGGAGAGCTGATCTCCGGGATCCCCCTCGCCGACCGTGCCGACCTGGAGCGTGGCCTCGATATCGAAGAGCAGGGCCTCGTGCCAGGGCAGGCGCCCGCCGATCCGGGCACCGATGGTGGAGAAGTTGCGCTTGGCGTTGACTCGTTGATCGTGGTGGTACAGATAGTAGAGATCGATGTGCATCGGGTCGAGGACCGGCGTGGTCATGTAAAGCCCGCCGAAGAACTTGTCGTCGCCGTCCGCAGCGGCTCGCTCGTCCAGGAGTGCGAAGAGTGCGTCCGCCTGGATGTAGCTTTCGTAGCGCCAGGTAAGATCCAGACCGTCGAAGGAGCGGGCCGCCTGGGTCCAGTCCGCGTTGCCGATGACCCGCTGTGAGCCGAAGGCCCACTCCTGGCGACCAAGCTTGAGTTCCAGCCCGCCGGGGATCTGGCTCGTGATGAAGGCCTGATGGATCCGAGCGGCGTTGGACCCGTCCTGGACGAGGGAGTTGGTCCCGAAGGTGCGCATATCCTGGAACTGGATGAAGCCGGTCATATATTTGACCGGTTTTACCAGGACGCCGAGGCGAATCCGTTCATTAAAAAAGAAGTCCTGGTCATCGTCGAGGTCGCTCCGGAAGTCCCGTGCGTTGGTGATGTATTGGGGCCGGATTCGGATTTGGCCCGTGAAGTCGACGCGGCGCTTCTCCAACTCCTCTCGGAGCTCCTTGATGCCCTTTTCGAGGCCGTCCAGCCGTTTTCCCTGGGCACCGAGGGTGGCGATGTTGGCCTTGACGCCCTTGGAGACGGCCGCTACATCCTTCTTTATCTCCGCTGGGAGCTTGTCAACCTTCTTCTCAAGGCTGGTCATGCTCTTCTTCAGGTCGCTGGCCGTGCGGGACGCGTCCCCGGCTACATCCCGGAGGAGAGATAACTCCTCCTCTACCTCTATGATGCGCCCCTTGAGTTTCGCTGATCGCTGGGCCGCAGCATCCCGAGGCAAAGCGATGGTCAAGGCCAAGCACATGGCCATCCCCAGCACCAGACTTTTCCGGCTTAACGTCATACCAGACCTCCGTACCAGAACACCCCAATGGAATACAAATACTTTTGGCAAGTTACCATACGCGCAGGGCAAGTCAAGCAAGCCGACCGTAACGGGAAAGCACCTTTGAAAAAGCGCTTGACCCACTGTTCAAGCCGGTCTATACCAATTTTGATTTCCCTTGAGGCCCCGTTTATGCGGAGCCGAAGGAGACTCCATGGCAACAGAACGCAAGACCCCTCTCTACGATCAACATATTGCCCGGGGCGGTCACATGGCCCCCTTCGCAGGTTGGGAGCTGCCCCTCAGGTATTCGAGCGCCCGAGAGGAGCATCTGGTGGTCCGAAATGCCGTGGGCCTCTTCGATGTGAGCCACATGGGTCAGATTGTGGTGGAGGGGCCGGACGCTGAGGACGTGGTCGATTTCCTGGTGACCGGGGACGTGAAGGGCCTGGGCTCCGGCGACGCTCTCTACTCCCCGATGTTGAATTCCAGTGGCGGCATCGTGGACGACCTGATCGTGTACAAGCGCTCCGGGACGGACATCTTCATTTGCGTAAACGCGGCGACCGCGGAGAAGGATTTTCTCCACATGGTTGCCCACAATCCGGGCAAGGCGGTCATCGCCAACATCTCGGAGCGTTACGGCCAGATCGCTGTTCAGGGACCCCGCTCGAAGGAGTTGCTGGCCCGCTGGGCGCCCGACCTCGCCGTGGTCCTGGATCGCCCGTTCCGCTTCGTGGAGCAGGTGGTGGGTGGCGTGGAGGTCCTGGTCTCGACGACGGGCTATACCGGGGAGTGGGGGTACGAGATCTATTGCCCCTGGGTCCGGGCCGACGACATATGGAAGCACCTGATGAATCTGGGCGCTGACCTGGGAGTGAAGCCCGCTGGGCTCTCGGCCCGAGACACCCTGCGCCTGGAGGCCCGTTTCTGCCTGTACGGCTCGGACATCACAGAGGACACGAATCCCTTCGAGGCGGGCCTCGGTTGGACGGTCCATATGGACCGGGACTTTGTCGGACGCGCAGCCCTTGAGGCGATCGATCGGTCGGAGCTACAGCGAAAGTTGGTGGGCTTCCGGATGACCGAGGGGGGAATGCCCCGGCATGGCTGTCAGGTGCAGGTGGACGGCGTTGAGGTGGGCCGGGTGACCTCCGGGGGCCGGGCACCGACTACAGGCAAGGTCATCGGCCTGGCGTACATCGACAGACCGCATTACAAGCGGAAGACCGTGGTCGAGATCGATCTGCGGGGCAAACTACGGAAGGCGAAGGTGATTCGCACTCCGTTCTATCGACGGTCGGAATAAGGGCCCAAGTGACGGAACGGGTTGGCTTGGACTGGAAAGTCTGGTATCCAGGCATCACGAATCGGAATTCGAGGGAACCGCGACGCTGAATTCGGGAGGAGACGAGATGATGGTCCCCAAGTATCTGCGCTACACAAAGCAGCACGAGTGGGCTCGGTTGGACGAGGACGAGGGGGTCGTGCTCGTCGGCATTACCGACTACGCCCAGGAGGAAATCGGCGACATCACCTACGTAGAACTCCCGGAAGAGGAGGACCAGGTCGAGAAGGGCAAGCCCTTCGCGGAGATCGAGCACCACAAGGGTGTGGAGGACGTCTACTCTCCGATCACCGGCAAGATCATTGAGGTCAACGAGATCCTCAGCGATTCTCCCGAGGTGATCAACGAGGATCCCTTTGACGAGGGGTGGCTCGTGAAGATCGAGGCCGACGACGTCAGTGAGCTCGAAGAGTTGATGGATGCGGAGGACTACGAGATCTACTTGGGCGAACTCGGAGAGGAGGCCTGAACCTCAGGGTTCGTTGCCAGCAACTTCCTCACCCTTCGGCCCAGGCCTTCGAGCTTATGGTTTGAAAAGTGAGAATTAACTTGACTCATTTGCTGGAGTGCTGACATGCGGTACCTTCCCCACACCGAGGATGATCTCCGGTCCATGCTTGAGCGCATCGGCGTCGAGTCTGTGGACGCGCTCTTCGACTCGATCCCAAAGCACCTCCGACTGGACAGGAACCTGAACATCCCCGAGGGCCTTGACGAGCCGGGTTTGATGCGCCACCTCTCGTCTCTGGCGGCAGCCAACCGGGGGGCGCACGAGACCCGCAGCTTCACGGGAGCTGGGCTCTATTTCCATTACAGCCCCGCGGCGATCAACGAGCTGCTCCTGCGGCCCGAGTTCTACACAGCGTACACGCCGTACCAGCCCGAGGTGAGCCAGGGCACGCTCCAAGCTATGTATGAGTACCAGACCATGGTTTGCCGTCTCCTGGAGGTAGAGGTCTCCAACGCGTCCATGTACGACGGCTCCACCGCGTTCACGGAGGCGATCCTGATGGCTCGTCGCGTTGCCCGGGGGAAGAAGCCTCGGGTGGTGGTGACCGGCGCGTGCCACCCCGAGTACATTGAGGTCCTCCGTACCTATCTACTGGACCACGAGGAGAGGCTTGTTCAGGTTCCCCCCGGCCCCGATGGCCGTGTGGATACAGCGGCCACCGCGGCCGCACTGGACGGGACCACCGCAGCTTTGGCGGTGCAGTCCCCTAACTTCTTCGGCATCGTCGAGGACGTTGCGGCCCTGGCCGACGTGGCCCACGGTGCTGGGGCCCTCCTGGCCGTGTCCTTCACCGAAGCCACGGCTTTCGGGCTCCTGGAACCGGCGGGCGCGCAGGGCGCTGACATCGTGGCCGGGGAGGGGCAGGCTCTCGGCCTGCCTGTGAGCATGGGCGGACCTCTCCTTGGAATTCTTGGTGCGCGGAAGAAATTTGTTCGCGCCATGCCGGGGCGCCTCGTAGGCAAGACAACGGACCGCAGGGGGGAGACGGGTTACGTGGTGACCCTCGCTACCCGGGAGCAGCATATCCGCCGGGAGCGGGCCACGTCGAACATCTGCACAAACCAGGGCCTCTGCGCGCTGGGTGCTGCTATCTACATGACCCTGGCCGGCCCCGCCGGTCTCGCCACAGTGGCCAAGGCGTCCCATGCCCGGGCCATAGCGCTGAGAGATCGCCTTGTCACCCTCCCCGGAGTAGAGGAGGTTTTCCCCGGCGCGCCTTTCTACAACGAGTTCGTCCTACGGCTCCCCGGTACCGCTGGGCCTATCCTTGACGCACTGGCCGCACAGGACATCGCAGGCGGCGTGCCCCTGGGCCGCTGGGACGCGGACCGTACCGACCAGATCCTGGTCGCATGTACCGAGACGACCCTGCCCGAGGACATCGATGCTTACAGGGACGCACTGGAACGCGTTTTGGCCTGAAGGCCTCCCACGGATCGCTTCACGGTCGACAAGCTCCCGGTTTGGATTGGTTTTTCTGGCAATCTAGTGGGGTGGGCCGAAGGAACCCTGAGGTCCATCCCTATAGGCCTGTGTCTGGAGGTTCACAGACCGGCCATGGGCCCAGGTCTCCGGTTGGCCCATCAGCGGCTTCATTGATGACCGCGTTTGCACCGTTCCCTGTCCAGGTGTTCTCCAGGATGTCCACCTCGGAGTTTGAGAGCTGGATCGCTGGACCGTCGTTGTCGGTGAGGTTGTTGAACTGGACAGCGCCTTCGGCCTCATCGTGGAAGAGGAGGCCCG
Source organism: uncultured Myxococcales bacterium (assembly GCA_964406905.1). Taxonomy (GTDB): domain Bacteria; phylum Myxococcota_A; class UBA9042; order CAIXZC01; family CAIXZC01; genus CAZNWW01. The sequence goes on from CAYOTU010000091.1 coordinate 6,529, forward strand.
GTCCGCGGTTGTCGATGACCTCGTTGTAAAGAGCCGAGACGAAGGCCCCGGAGAAGGCCGCTATCCCCGCGCCGATCGAGCTGCCCATGCCGCCGACTTTGCCTTTTCGTGTTCCAGAGACGTGGTTTCCCGCGATCTCCAGGTCCGGGATGTCCAGCGCGCCGATACCCGCGACTTGATTATTGCGAATTCGGTTGCGGCGCAGTTCGCCTGCGCCCTCGCCTTCAATCCAGATGCCCATACCGCCGCCGTCTCCCTCCACATGGCCAGAGACCGTGTTGCCGACGACCTCGAAGTCCGACCTGCGCACAACGATCCCCGCGAAGCGGTTGCCCGTCACCGTGTTCCCCTCCACCGGCACCGCGCCGAACGCAGTGTCCTGTATCACAATTCCTCCGGCGGGACCCGAGGATGAGCCGTTGGCGTCCACCACGTTGTCCTTCACCGGGCCGATGTTTCCGGAGATCAGGAGGCCGCCTCCCGGGTTCGCTGTGAAGCGATTTCCGGTCACGGCGCCGCTGCCGCCGACCACCATAGCGCCCCATGCGCAGCCCTGGGTTGAAGCGACGGTGCCGGTGATCAGGTTTCCGCGCAGTTCGGTGTAGTGGCTCTGTGACGAGAGGAAGCCCGCTGACAGGTTGTCCACCAGGAAGTTGCCCACGACCCCGCCTGCGAGGTGTGAGCCCCGCTCCAGCAGGATCCCGGCGCCGCCGTATCCGTCGAATGCGACCTGGCTGCCTGCCACGAGGTTATGCTGCACCGTCCCGAAGGACTCAGCATAACGGATACCCGCGTAGCGGGAGCCCTCCACCCGGTTCTCCTCCACGATGATATCGGAGCCGAAGACCACGTTTATGCCGGCTCCACGGCCTTGCTCCGTCGGCGGATCCAGGGTGTCCACCACGTGGTTGCCGCGAATCGTCCCAAAGGACGCGTGGACCACGATCCCGCTGCCACGGTTGCCCACGACGCTGTTGCCCTCGACGGTGATCGGGCCAGGGTCGCATGCGGAGACGATCATTCCCTCGCCGCCGTTCAGGCTGGGGTCGGAGCCGATGGTGTCCTCTACCCGGTTTCCTTCGATGACGCCGGTGCAGCGGACCACCGAGAGGCCGGCGAGCTGGTTTTCCCGGAACCAGTTGCGCCGGATGGTCACCTTGCTGTCCTCGGCCAGGAGGGCTGGTCCGTTCAGGTCATCGTAGTCCGTGACTCCCTCCTCGAAGCGGCAGTCCTCAACGGTGACCACGCCGCCGCGGACCTTCACGCCGTGGGTCATCTTGTCGAAGAAGCGACAGTGGTGGACGTGGTGCTCTCCCCCGTCGCAGGCTTTGAGCCAGACCCCCAGGGGCGCGATGTTGAGCACCTCACCGCGTCCCTCGAAGTGGCTGTATGAAAGGTCCAGGCAGGAGCCGTCCGCGTAGATGTCTGCACCTTCGTTATCCAGGAAGAGGCTCCGAGTCACCGTTGCCGGTGAGTCGGTGAGCCGCAGGCCGTAGCCCGCCTGGCCGAAGGGGTTGTTCCCGTCGCGGACTGTCAGGTCCAGTAATTCGATCCGAGTGATGGATGCGCCGGGGCATCCGTCCAAATCCAGGCCCGCGCCGCCCACATTAAGGATCCGAAGATCCTTCAAAACCAGATCCGGGGCCTCGGTGGCTACCAGGCCCACGGCTCGGAGCCCCGCCTCGGTCTCGCCGTCGTCGAGGGTGAGACCTTCGAGCGTGACGCCTGCGGCGCCGTCCACGTGGATCAGGGCCTCCATGGGTACGCCCCCCCAATGCTCCAGGGTGAATGTCGCTGCGCCCCTTACCGTGACCTCGTCGGGGCAGCGCCCCAGAATAGTGATGGGCTTGTCAATGACCAGGCCCCCGCCGTAGGCTCCGGAGCCTACGAGAACCGTTCCCCCGGCGGGGGCAGCGTCAACCGCTGCCGCGAGGGTAGGGAAGGGGTGGGCCTGGCTGCCGTCCGCTGAGCCCGGTGGAGCGTCCGCGTGGACCCAGATGGGGTCGCCGTCTGCGGCGAGGTCGCCGAAGGGACCGGCCACACCGCAGTCCACCTCGGGCCCCAGCCCAGTACAAGCTCCGTCGAAGGTAGCGATTTCCTCATCACCGCAGACAGGGATGACGGGCTTACAGGTCTCGTCGCTCTCTCTGGACCAGCCCTCGGGACAGGCAGCAACGCCTACCGGTACGCAGCCGACCTCGAGGTCCAGCGCAGGGCTCTCCCCGCTGCCGCATTCAGGTGTCGTCGGGGTGCATAGACCGTTCGCTACGGGGGCCCAGGTTGGGCAGTCGGCGACGCCTACGTCAAGGCAGGCCTCCGAACCGGGGACCTTGCCCTCGGGGCAGACGCATGTGCCGGCCACGCAGCCCGCACCATCGATGCAGCTCTCCAGTGGCACTTCAACCCTATCCTCCCCGCAGATCGTTACCCCCAGTCCGTCGGCCGTACAGGTACGCTCTCCCGGGGTGCAGGTCGGCTCCGGGCCGCCATTTCCACCGCCGCCTCCGCAAGCGGCCAGCAGGCAGATGATCCCGCAGATTAATGCTGCCCTCTTCCATGTCTTCCGCGTATGCATATGGCCCCCGATTCGTCCCCGGTATCCGGCAGAATCTACCAGAAATCCTCTCCAGCGTCACCTTGACAGGCTCGGTCCGCATCGGTGAAACTCAAGACAGGAGGAATCTGGATATGCGAGGTGTAATCGCCCTACTGCTGCTGGCTCTCGTCGCGGCCTTTGCCGGAGGCTGCCGGGACCGCATCCCCGCCTCTCCGACCGAAGCGGCGACGCTGGCCCTGGCCTCGCTCCGGAAAGGCGAGCCTCGACCGGTTTTTCATGCGCTCCCCGAGTCCTGGCAGCAGGAGGTCCAGTCACTGTACGTTTGCTTCGTCGATGGCGTGGATCCCGAGACCTGGAACGCAGTGGCTGCTGGGATGGGGCATCTTGTGGACGGGATCCGGCGGCATCCGGAGGAGGCCCTCTCCCTGCCCTTGCCGATCCGGAACGAAGGGGACCGGATTCGCGTTCTCCAGATTCTCGTAGCGCTCTGGGACGCGCTGGAGGACGCCGGGGTCGGCCGCCACGAAACGGCCCGGAAGCTGATTGTGGACCATTTCCTGAAGGATCCGGGGCCAGAGGTTATGTCCCTCCTCCTGGATTTGGCCGAGCGGACCCGGCCGCGTGCATCCTGGCGGGTTCTCCACGGGGCCTTCGCCGGATTGGCCGTTGTGCGCCGTGACGCAGAGGGAGTGACCTTCGATGAAGCCGCACCGGTCGCAAACGGGGATGTGATCCTGCGGGTACGCCTGGGGGACAAAGACCACGAGGTCCCCTTTATCCGGGTCGAGGGGCGCTGTGTCCCCAAGGCCCTTGCCGCCGGATGGGGCCCAGCGCTGGTGCGGGCGCATGCGATCCTGGAGGCGGGGAGCGTACGCTGGACCGAGAACAGGGAAGCGCTCAGGCTGCGGGCCGAGGCGTTCCAGGCTGCCGCGGCTGTGTTTGCCAGATCGGGTGCTTTTGACGCTCTGATCACGACCCTGCCGGCTCTCTAAAACACGAGTCTAACTCCTTGACACTCCACCGCACTCCTGAGAAACTACGCCCCGTATCTTTTACCCATTAAGGAGGAAATTTGATGAAGATGCTACGGACGATTCTGGTAGTACTGACTGCGCTGTCCCTGACATTGTCGGCCTGCAAGGACAAGGGCGACGAGAAGAAGGACAAGGAGAAGAAGGCGGGCGAGATGACGGCTCCAGGGGCCCCCGCTACAGCGGACGGTGTCGTAAAGGAAAGCATGAAGGCCGTAGCTGACAAGGAGCCCGGCAAGATCTACTACATGCTGCCGGACAGCTACCGGAAGGATATCCAGGATATTAAGGATATGGCCTTCGCCAAGTTGGATAAGGAGACCGTGAACAATGCGCTGAAGGCCTTCGACAAAGTCGTCGCCGGCCTGAAGAAGCATAAGGACAAGCTCATCGCTAGCGACCTCGGCCTTCCTATCCCCAAGGAGGCCATGGGCCTCGCCGTGGACAAGGTTGTCAGCATTTGGGCCGCGCTCAAGGGCGCTGGCCTGGACACCTATGACGGCTGGATAACCCTTGATGTGGGGCAGTTCCTGCTGCAGCACGGTAAGACGATCATGACCGCGGGCATGGAGGTCGCGGGCAAGACCAAGCAAGGCGCGATGGTTGCCGTGATGACCGCGATGGCCGCTGGCGTGAGTGTCGATGTCCAGAAGACCGAAGAAGATGTGACGATCCTCCTGGTCGGCATAGATA
>CAYOTU010000092.1:0-10793 GCA_964406905.1 uncultured Myxococcales bacterium
ATATTGACGGCGACGGGATCCCCAACGACGTGGAGTTGGAGATCGGCACGGATCCCTTTGACGCGGACTCGGACGGGGACACGATCCCGGACGGCGTCGAGGTCGGCGATGATCTAGAGAGCCCCCTGGACTCGGACAGCGACGGCGTCATCGACGCGCTGGACGAGGACTCGGATGACGATACCATCCCCGACGCGGTGGAGGCAGGGGACGACGACCCCGTGACCGATCCCGTGGACTCTGAAGGGGACGGGCTCCCTGACTACCTGGACTGGGACTCGGACGCGGACGGACTCACGGACAGCGAGGAGGCGAACGTCTACGGCACCGACCCGACTGAAGCGGATACCGACGGCGGGGGTGCTGACGACTGGACCGAGACCCAGGTCCATGGCTCCAACCCCAAGAACCCTGCGGATGACTGGCGAGGCTGGCTTGAGCCCGGTGCGAAGATCCAGGGCGGCGCGGGCTGCGGCGCAGCCCCCGCACCCGTGTCCCCGTGGGCCCTCTTCGCGGTCCTCGCTGTTCTGTTCCTCTTGCGGGGCCGCAGGGCCGCGGCCGCGGCCCTGGCCGTCGTCCTTTTCCTGGCCCCGGCCCCGGCCCCGGCCCGGGCGGACCACCACCCGGACGCGACCAACGCGTCCCTCTCGGGGAACCTGGTTCAACCGACCTTTGACGACTCGGGGGTCTTCTCTGTCCATGGCGGGGATATCGCTGAGCATCTGGAGGTCCGCGGGATCCTCTGGACCCAGGGCCTCTACCGTCCTTTGGTGGTGACCCGGGACGGGACCCGTCTGCGGACACTCCTCGATGACCGCTATGAGCTCGGCGTGGCCGCGGCCATGGGCTTCCTCGGGTGGTTCGAGGCGGGCCTGGCCGCGCCCTTCGTGGTCCACCAGAGCGGGCAGTACGCAGGGCAGAAGCTCGGCCCGGTTGCCACCGCGGGAATGGGGGACATGCAGTTCTTCCTGAAGGGCCGCGTGATAAAGCCCGAGTGGTTTGGCTTGGGCGTGGCGATCTCCACGGGGTTGAGCGTGCCCACGGGGGACGCGGGGGCCTACATGGGCCTCGACGGGGTGGGTTGGCGCTCGGACCTGATCCTCTACGGCTCCCTCGGCGGCGACTTCCGCATGACCGGCAACCTGGGCTATCTCATACAGCCCCGCACCTCGTTGTTCAACATCGAGGACGACGACAAGCTATTCCTGGGCCTGGGCGCGGAGTACGTGCCGCGGAAGTGGTTCGAGGCCGGGATCGAGTTGGTCCACCGGGCATCGGGGACCCGCCCGTATCAACACGTCGAGGAGATCGGCATCGAGGCCATCGCCGCGGCTCGGTTCAAGTGGAAGAAGCTCGTGGTCTTCGCGGGCGCGGGGGCCGGCCTCGCACCGGGCCACCAGACGCCCGCGTGGCGTTGGTTCGCGGGGGTGGGTGTCCGCCACAAGCCGAACCCGGATCGGGACGGCGACGGGATCCCCAACATCACCGACCGCTGCCCCGATCAGCCCGAGGATCCCGACGGCTTCAAAGACAAGGACGGCTGTCCGGATCCGGACAATGACGGGGACGGCCTCCTTGATCCGGTGGACAAGTGCCCGAACGATCCCGAGGACAAGGACTACTTCGAGGACGATGACGGCTGCCCTGACCCGGACAACGACCAGGACGGCATCCCCGACGAGGACGATCAATGCCCGAAGAAGGCCGAGGATATGGACGGCTTTGAGGACGAGGACGGCTGCCCGGATCTGGACAACGACGGGGACGGGATCCTCGACCCAGACGACAAATGTCCCCTCGAAAAGGAGACCTTCAACGACTTCGAAGACGAAGACGGCTGCCCGGACAAGGTGCTGGCTGAGTACAAGGAGGAGGCCCGGGAGATCAAGATCCTGGAGAAGGTCCACTTCAAGTTTATGTCCTCGGAGATTATGAAGGAGTCCCATCCCCTACTCGACCAGGTGGTGGCCCTGCTCAGGTCCCACCCGGAGATAGCGATGATCCAGATAGAAGGCCACACGGACAAGTCCGGCCCCCGGGATCTCAACATGGAGCTCTCCCAGGCCAGGGCCAACTCAGTGCTGAACTACCTCGTAAAGAACGGCATCGCCTCGGATCGACTCCAGGCCAAGGGCTACGGCTGGACCCGCCTCATCGACTACCGTAGCGGTCCCGAGGCCAACCACAACAACCGCCGCGTCGAGTTCAAGGTTCTCCGCTACGCGTCCGATTCGAATAAGTAGGATATGATGAACGACCTCCTCAACGGTCTGAACCCGGCGCAGAAGCGCGCTGTCACCTGGGAAGGTGGCCCCCTCATGGTCCTGGCCGGCGCGGGGACCGGTAAGACGCGGGTGGTGACCCAGCGCATCGCGTGGCTGATACGCGAGATGGGCCTGCCGCCCTGGTCCATCCTGGCCATGACCTTCACCAACAAGGCAGCGCGGGAGATGCGCGCGCGCGTGGACCAACTCCTCGAGGTGGGGGACCACGCGGTCATGGGGACCTTCCACTCAACCGCGGTGCGCTTCATGCGGAGCTTTGCGGACCGGATCGGCTACGAGCCGGGGTTCTCGATCATCGATGGAGACGACCAGCTCCGCCTCCTCAAGAGCCTCTTCAAGGAGGCCACGCCCGGCTCCAGCGCGAAGGAGCGGAACTCCCACGCGAAGGAGGCCCGCCGCCTGGTGGATGAGTGGGCTCGGGAGGGGTACCGCCTGGCCAGGGGCGAGGGGAACGCTGTATCGGACGACCAGGCTTGGCTTCTTCCTGTGATCCGCCGTTACGACGCGAGCAAGCGGGCCAGCCAGCTCATGGACTTCAATGACCTCCTCCTCTACCTCTTGGAGGTCCTTCGGGACGACGAAGAGGTCCGGCGGAAGCTGTCGACGCGGTTCCGCCATGTCCTCGTGGACGAGTTCCAGGACACCAACCGGGTCCAGCTCGAGATCATGAAGCTCCTGGTGGGCGACGGAGGCGGCCTCACCGTGGTGGGGGACGACGACCAGTCGATCTACGCGTGGCGGGGCGCGCGGGTGGAGAACCTTCTGCATCTGGACCTGGACTACCCGGGCCTTACGGTAATCACCCTCGAGGAGAACTACCGCTCCACCCAGACGATCCTCACCGCCGCGTACCACGCAATCCGCAAGAACCCCCACCTCCGGGAGAAGCGCCTCGTCACCAACCAGGGCGACGGCGAGCCGATCCGGGTGTTCTTCTGCGACTCCGAGGCCGACGAGGCCGACAAGGTCGCGCGCGAAGTTACACGGCTTCGTCGCGCGGGCATCCCTGCGAACGAGATTGCGGTGTTCTACCGGACCAACGCACAGTCCCGGAGCTTTGAGGTGCGGTTCCGGAAGGGGAAGATTCCCCACAAGGTGGTCGGAGGTCAGCGCTTCTTCGAGCGCAAAGAAGTGAAGGATCTCATTGCCTACGCGCGTCTCGTGGCAAACCCCGCGGATCGGGTGGCATTTGAGCGTATCGTCAATGTTCCGCCCCGGGGGATCGGTGACCGCACGGTCGCCGAGGTCCTCGTCGCGCTCAATGTCCTCGAGCCCCCCGCGGTGATGGTTGCGGCCCAGGACTACGCGGAGGACAAGGGCGGCCGCGCCGGGTCCGCGGTGCGGCGCTTCGTCCAACTCATGAGCGGGCTGCGGGAGGCCGCGGCCGCGGGGGATCTGGTGGAACTCTTCAAGGCGATCCTCGTGGAGACGGGCTACCTAGCGCGCCTGAAGGACGAGGGAACCCTGGAGGCCGAGGGCCGCCTGGAGAACCTCGACGCGCTGGTGAACTCCGTGGCCGAGTACCAGGTCCAGGAGCCTGAGCCGAGCCTCCAGGGCTACCTGGAGTCAGTGTCCCTCCACTCGGACCAGGACGAGTGGGACGAAGGGGAGGGACGGGTGGCGCTGATGACGGTCCACGCGGCCAAGGGCTTGGAGTTTGACGCTGTCTTTGTCACGGGCCTCGAGGATGGCCTCTTCCCCCATCTCTGGAGCATGAAGGAGCAGGGGGTCGAGGAAGAGCGCCGGCTTTTCCACGTGGCGATCACCCGGGCCCGGCGCCATCTCTGGTTCAGCCACGCAAGGACCCGGGCCCGCTACGGCCGTTGGGAGCACGCGTTCGAGAGCCCATTCCTGGCAGATATTCCGCCGGAGATCCTTGTAGCCGGCAGGCCCCGTCGGCGCCGGTCCCTGCGGGATCGCATCAAAGAGCAGAGTTCCTGGGTGGACTACTCCACCTCCCAGATCTCGCCGGATGACGAGTAGTCTGTATTTCCTTTTATTTGTATAGGGGCTGACCGGCCGCGTCGAAGCGGCGGACAAAGATCCCCCAGCCGTCGCCGTCCTGGTTGTCTGCTCCCTCCCAGGCGATGACGAAGCTCCCGTCGGAGAACGCAGCGCACGCGGGGGCCTGCTGCTTGTCGTTCCAGAAGACGTTGGCCTGGATTTCGGGGCCGGCGTAGACGCCGATGGTGCTCAGGCGCTGGAAGAACACCCCCGTGAAGGTGCCGTACTGCTCGTCATCTCCCTCCCAGGCGATGACGAAGCCGCCCCCGGCCGCGGTCACGCAGGAGAACTCCTGGGTGCCTTCCATGGTCTCGTTGACCGTGAACTCTGCCCCCAGGGCCTGGCCGGTACTCGAGAAGCGCCGCGCGTCGACGCCCTCGCTGTCGACGCCGCCTTCGATATTCCCGTTCCAGGCGACAAGGAACACGCCGCTGTCGAGAGTCGCAACCACAGGGACCTCCTGTTGGCCCGTGGCGACGGAGTTCACCTGGAACTCGGCCCCGACCTTGGTGCAGGTATCGGTGAGGCGCTGGCCGAAGATCCCCCATCCGTCGCCGTCCTGGTTCTTGCTCATCCACACGGCCACCGCGCCCCCGTCCAGGGGGGCCAGCGCGACACTCTCCTGTTTATTGGTCGTCTCGGTGTTCACCCGGCTCTGGGGGTTGACCGCTGTGCCTTCCTCGAGGAAGGCCCGGCACCAGATGCTCTTGGTGTCTGTGTCACCTTCTCCCTCCCAGGTGACGAGGAAGCCCGTGTCCGTCCCCACCACCGCGGGGGCGGATTGATCCCCGTTGGTATGGTTGTTCACGAGGAACGGGGTCCCTTCCGGCGCGCCGTCGGTGCCGATGGTGCGTGCGAAGACTCCGAACCCACTAGCGTCCGGGGGCTGCTGGTCGCTCGCCCACGCGACCACGAAGCGGCCGTCGGCCAGCGAGGCGACCCGGGGCGCCTCCTGGATCCCCGCGACGTGGACGTTCACCTGTGTCTCGGCTCCGATCGGCCCCCCGTCGGGGCCGAAGAGCTGTCCGAAGACCCCCTGGTCGTCGCCGTCCTGGTACATGCTCTCCCAGACGACGAGGAACTGTTCGGCGCCGTTCACCGCGACGTCGGGGTTCCTTTGGTCGTTCGTGGTGAAGCTGTTCCCCTGGAACTCGGTCACCTGTCCGTCGGTGCAGCCGTCCCAGGAGACCGTGTTCAGGTCGTCACATTGGTCGCCGGGGTCCGGGCAGAGCTGGGCGATGCAGAACTGGTCGGGACCGCAGTCGCCGCAGGAACCGCCGCAGCCGTCGACGCCGCATTCCTTGCCTGCGCAGTCCGGCGCGCAGCAGACGCCGTCCGCGCAGACCTGGACCTCGGGCTCGCAGCAGAGGTCGCCGCATGCGACAGCGCCGTCCATGCAGGCGCAGGAGAACGCGTCGGTGCAGACCTCGTAGATCTCGCAGGTCCCGCAGCCGCCGCCGCAGCCGTCGTCTCCACAGGTCTTGCCGAAGCACGTGCCTTGGCATAGGCATAGGCCCTCGACGCAGACGTCCTGGGGGCCGGTGCAGGTGCCGCATATTCCGCCGCAGCCGTCGCTGCCGCATTCCTTGCCCAAGCAGTTGGCCACGGCCGCGCAGCAGCTCCCCAGGAAGCAGACTTGACCGACCCCGCAGGAGATCCCGTCCTCGAGGACGGTCCAGGCCTGCTGGGCAGTTGCGGGCTTGCAGGCCTCGCACGAGTTCGCTGGGTTCTCGGTCCCGGAGGGTACGCAGGTGTCGTCGAGGAGGCAGAAGAAGGGCCCGATGGTGGCGATGCAGAGTCCGCCGTCGCACGCGTCGTCAGTGCAGTAGAGGGCGTCGTCGCAGGTCCCGCAGGTCCCGCCGCAGCCGTCGGGCCCGCACGCCTTCCCGGCGCAGTCCGGCTGGCATACGCACGCGCCACCGAGGCACTCATCCTGGCCGATGCACTCGCCGCAGGTTCCGCCGCAGCCGTCGTCGCCGCATTCCTTCCCCGTGCAGGCCGCTTGACAGACGCAGAGGCCGGCAACGCACGCGTCCTGTCCAATGCACGCGCCGCAGGAGCCGCCGCAGCCGTCGTCGCCGCATTGCTTTTCCGCGCAGTCGGGCGCGCAGCACGCGTCCGCGTGGCAGATTTCCCCCGTCGCGCAGCATCCGCCGCCGCAGGCGGCCCCGCCCTCGGCGCAGTCGCAAATCCCCCCCCCTGTGCAGGTCTCGTTGTCACCGCAGGAGCCGCAGGTTCCGCCGCAGCCATCAGGGCCGCAGTTCTTCCCGCCGCAGTCGGCCTGACAAATACACGCGCCGTCGAGGCATACGTCCTGTCCGCTGCACTCGCCGCAGTCTCCGCCGCAGCCGTCGGGGCCACAGTTGAGGCCGCTGCAGGCGGGCTGGCAGACGCAGAGTCCGGCGACGCACGCTTCCTGTCCGGTGCACGCGCCGCAGTCCCCCCCGCAGCCGTCGCCGCCGCAGTTCTTCCCCCCGCACGCGGGGAAGCAGCAGGCCCCACAGCAGACCTGACCAGGTTCGCAGCACGCGCCGTCGCAGGGGGCGCTCCCCGCGTCGCAGGCGCAGAGCCCGTCATCCTCGCAGACCTCGTTGGTGCCGCACGCGCCGCAGACCCAGCCGCAGCCGTCGTCGCCGCAGTCCTTCCCTGCGCAGTTGGCAGCAGGGTCGCAGCACGCGCCCTGCCAGCAGATCGCGGTGGCACCGCAGGGAACGCCGTCCTCACGGGGGGTCCAGCCCTCCTGGTCCGTCAAGGGCTTGCACTTCTCGCAGGGGTTCACGAGGTTTTCCGACCCCGATGGCACGCAGGTCTCCTCGATTAAACAGTAGTATGCCCCGATCGTGGACGCGCAGAGGCCGCCCTGGCACAGGTCGTCGGTGCATGGGATTCCGTCGTCGCACGCGCCGCAGGAGCCGCCGCAGCCGTCCGGGCCGCAGTCCAGGCCAGCGCACGCGCCCTGGCAAACGCAGGCCCCGTCCACGCACGCGTCCTGGGACCCGGTGCATGCACCGCAGGTGCCGCCACAGCCGTCGCCGCCGCATTGCTTGCTCTGGCAATTCGGTGCGCAGCAGATTTCATTGAGGCAGATGTCTCCCTCTTCGCAGCCGCAGTCGGCGGGACAGTTCTCGCAGGTCTCCAGGCCCTCGCAGTCGCCGTCCCCGCAGGTGCAGCCCAGAAGATCGAAGCAGAACTCCACGCAGATGTCCGCGCAGCAGCTCCCGAGGGTGAAGCAGGCCTCGTCGCAGTCGCAGTTTATCCCGGTCTCACCGCAGCGGCCTTCGCAGGAGAGGGAGTACTCCGGGGGCAGACAGAGGCCCGCCTCGCAGACCAGATCCTCGCCGCAGTCTCCGCAGTCTCCGCCGCAGCCGTCGTCCCCGCAGACCTTGTCGTCGCAGTCCGGGGTGCAGTCCGCGTCCGCGTCGTTCGCATCGTTGGTGTCCTGGACGTCGATGGGATCGGGTGCGTCCGCTTCGTCCGCAATATCGAGGAGGTCCGGGTCTCCCACGTCACTCGTGGCGTCGATGTCCGCGGTCTCGTCGAGGGGAACGTCGCCGGTGTCCGTCGGGACAAACGTGTCCGGGAGATCTGTGGCCGCGTCGAGGAGATCCACCAGGGTTTCGTCCCAGACCATGTCGCCTGGTCCGGGCTCGACCTGGAGATCCATGGACGTGTCGAGGCAGCCGCCGAAGGTGATCAGCAAGGCAGCGGAGAGGAAGGTCAGCGCGCTGGTTCCAAGTGATCGCATGGTCACCTCAGAAGGTAAATGTGGTTGTCAGCCCGCCGCCCCCGGGGAGGGCCCAGGGCCTCACGGTCTGTACGTCAGCGTCAGCGTCTCCGTCATCGGCCAGGTCCAGTCCGATGAGCACCGCTGAGGCAGCGACAGCCGCGCCGCCCACGCCCCATAGCGCGTAGCTGGAGATTTGCATGGGGGTGACCTTGCGCGCCACCCGTTCGTTCCACTCCTTCTCTGCCGCGGCCTCGGAGGACGCGGGGACCGCACCGCCCAGGCCGTAGGTGTCGTCGAGCCAGCCCTGGTAGGCGCTCCGCTCCTGGTCCAGGTTCCGAGACGCGAGCCACCAGGTAGCGCCTCCCGCGGCCACAGCCGCTACGCCCCCGGCGAGGAAGGCCCACTTCCAGGAGGCCACCCGGGGGGGCAGCGGCGGGGGCGGGGTCGCGGGGGTCCGTACGTCCCGGGTCACGGTCTCCTTGGAGATCACCTCCACCTCGCCGATCCAGCGCTGTACGCCGCGGACCCGGGCCTCTACGACATGGGTCCCCGCGGTGGTCTCCACCTCCACGTCGCCGACGCCCAGGACTACGCCGTCCAGCAGGAGCTCCGCGTCCGCGTCGCCCCGGAGCACCAGGACGCCCATGCCTTCGGGCAGCGGGAGGGAGAGGGTCACCGTCCGGGTCTCCGCGGTGACAGCGAAGCTGCGGGCCGCAGCCTCGCGGTTCGGCGCGGTGATCCGCACAAGCTGCTCGCCGAGGGGGAACCACCAGTCCAGCGGGGTACGGTAGAGGTAGCCGTGCTCGTCGTCCGGGAAACGCACAGCGGTGCCCGCTACCTCTCCCTCGATGCGCACCTTCGCGTGGTCGCCGCCCATGGCGGTCTCCACCTCCCCGACCCAGGAGAGGAGCTTCTTGCTCTTCCCCCCCCCGGAGAGCTCCCAGGCCTGGGTCAGGTGCCACCAGGCCACGGGGAGGCGGCCGAGCTTCTGGTAGTTGCGGCCGATGTTCTTGTGGAAGACCCAGCGAAACTCGTAGTCGGTCCCGGTCTTGGTCAGGAGGTCGAGCCAGATCCCGATGGCCGGGGCGAGCTCCCCCTGCTTGGAGAGCCGGATTGCCTCTTTGTTTTGCGACGCAACCGACCTGTCGTCCGCGTGGGCCGCGGTAGCGGTGAGGAGGATGCAAATGACAATGGCTCTCAGCATCAGCTACTCCAGCATCCGTTCAAACAAGAGGTCGGATTGATCAACAATCCGCCCCGCGCGGGCGCGGGAAGCGCGTCGTTCCCGCCGGGTGACGTACGCCTACACACCGATTGGGATCTCGGTGTACTCGTCCTCGCCCGGGTCCTCGCCTGGGTCCTTGGGCGGATCCTCCTTGGGCGTGTGCGGATCCTCCTTGGGCGGATCCGGCTTCTTCGGAACATCCTTCACTGTTGGGACATCAGCGGGGAAGACCTCCCGCGTGACAGCGCGGTCCCCGGCGATGTCCGCTGGGGCGACGTCGACGATGTTCGGGACCGCGTCGGTGGAGGGCGAGACCTCTACCCGCGGGACGTCCGTGCTCACGACCTCCGGGGGGACGAGGTCCGGTGCTATCGAGTCGGTGACATCGGGCAGGGCGGCCATGTCCACCGGCGCGTCCTGCGCTACGTCCAGACGCGCCGCGTCCTGCGTGTCCACGATGTCCACGATGTCCACAACGTCCACGACGTCCACCGGCACGGCCGCGTCGTCGGTGGGAGCCGGCGTCCAGGGCTGCCAGATCCCGAGGGCCACCAACCCGAGGACCAGGAGCAACACGGCAGCACCGATCAGGAACCCCTGCCGGTGGTCAGCGCGGAAGGCCCCCGGCACGAAGAGATCGTCGTCCGTCGGATCCTCGACCGGCGAGGTCAGGTCTCGGGCTGTTGCGCTCTCCTCTATCTGCCGCATGAAGAGGTCGACCTTGCCGGTCCCGAGGCCCTCCGTGCCCGCAGGTATCTCGCCGGTCAGGGTCTCCTCCGGCTCCTCCCAGGGCAGCGTGATGGGGACGGAGTCCGAGGCCCCCCCGTCCCCCGCATCGAGTGGCTCCTCCTCGTCGATGTCGATGTCGAGCGCGGTGTCGCTGTCCTCGCCGATCGCGTCCATGAGTGCGGTAGCGAAGGCCTCCGCGGACGCGGGCCGATCGCCAGGGTATTTCGCAAGGCTACAGCGGATCACGTCCTCGAGGCTCTCGGGGACCTGGACAGCGGGGTTCTTCTCGCTGAACGTCGGGGGCGGCTTCTGGACGATGTCCATGAGGACCGAGACCATGGACTCCCCGTCGAAGGGGGCCTCGCCCATGAGCATCTCGTAGAGTATCACCCCGAGGGTGTAAATGTCCGTGCGGTGGTCCACTTCGAGGTCGTTGGTCTGCTCCGGGCTCAGGTAGCGGGGGGTGCCGAAGATCATCCCGGTCTGGGTCTTGGTCTGGTTCTCCCCCCTGACCTTGGCGATGCCGAAGTCCAGGATTTTCACGTGGTCCCGGCCCCGCTTTCCTTGGGTGATGATCACGTTCTCGGGCTTCATGTCCCGATGCCAGATCCCATGGCGGTGGGCCTCCGAGAGGGAGTGGCAGCACTGCACAGCGATGCGCACCGCGCGGGGGTAGGGGACGGTGCCCTCGGTCTTTATCAGCTTCTCAAGGGAGATGCCCTGGAGCAGCTCCATGGTGAAGTACATCTGGCCTGACCTTGCACCCCGAACGGGGACGGTCTTACGATCTTGACTATTTTTGGGGCGGTGTTACGATCTTGCG
>CAYOTU010000093.1:0-10654 GCA_964406905.1 uncultured Myxococcales bacterium
GAAAGAACCCCATGCCCGCGTCCCCGGAGCGCGTCAGGTAGAGGCCGATGCCGATGATAGCGACGAAGTAGAGCCCGATAATCGTCCAGTCGATCCAGGTGAGCGTGATCATTGCCGCCCTCTCTAGAACTTGGTGAAAAATCCGCCCTGGAGGCCGAAGAGGGGCTGTCTGGCCTCCCGATCGATCTCGTTGACGAAGACCGCCGCGCCCGCGCCGGGCAGGAGGAACTGCCCGATGGCCAGCAGGGATGTCCCGGGGCCAAGGGGGAACTCGAAGACCAGGTCTGTTTCAAAGCCCACGAAGACATGGCCCTCCGCGTTGTGCTTGTTCAGGTTCCACGACGTAGCGGCTATCACGAGCGGGTGAAACCAGTCAGCGACGTGGAAGCCCACCTGAGCGTCGAAGACCACGAGGCCCGCCCGGTTGACGAAGAAGGGTCCCCATTTCGTTGCGATGCGCTCGTCGAGGTTGTCGTAGCGGTCCCGCGTCTCGTCCTCGGTAAGCCAGAGGGAGCTGGAGCGGTTCTTCGCTGAGCCGTGGAACGCGCCGAGGAGGTCGTTGCCGTCGTGGTCGTCATCCGGGGACAGGGCCAGGAGGTTGACCCCCCAATGTGTGTCCCCGAGCCGCTGTGCGATCCCCGCCTGTGCGGCCCAGGAGAGGATGAGCTGGTCATCGCCGCCCACCCCGGAGTTTTGCCAGACGCCGCTCTGGCCCAGGAGGTGACCCCAGATTCGGAGGCGCGCAGTCTCGTGCCGGATCCCCACCAGCGCGGTGGCCAGGTAGAGGGGGCGCTCCGCGACCCGGTAGTCCCCGACCCCCAGGAGGGCAGCGTCGAGGACCAGGTTATCAGCCAGGTCGAACTCTCCCATCGCGCCCAGGAGAAAGCTGTCGTGAACAAAGTTGTTTTCCCTGACCTCCATGCCCTCGAAGGTCGAGTCCGGGAGCTGGCCGAGCAGTATCTTGGTGCGAGCACCTGGTGCGGCCAAGTCGACGCTGAAAAAACCTGACCAATGATCCAGGAAGAGGCGGGAGGGATCCTCCATGTGCTGGTAACCCGCCGTGAGGCCTATGTCCAGGTCGCCTGCCCTGGCCCAGTCCCAGCGAGCCCACAGCTCCCGATGCTTCACCAGGAAGTAATCCTCTGCGCCGGGGAACCACTGGTCCATGTTGTTGCGGCTCCACGCGTTCCAGCCCATCTCTACCTGGTAGAAGAGGGTCAGGTGGTCCAGGGGGCGGAGGGTGAGGTCCGGCCGGAAGAAGGTAGCCGCCTGGCCTACGCTCTGCCCCTCTCGGTCGTAGTACCGCGCGCTCGGGTCAAAGTCCGAGTCGCTCTGGAAGAGGAAGGAGGAGATGAAGGTCCCGTGGAACTCGAAGCTTTTTTCAGTATCTTCCAGCGCGTACGCTGGGGGTGAGGCCTGGATGGCGAGGAGAACGAGGAGGACGTGAAGATGCCTCATTTCACACCTCCCTTGCCGTTCAGCACGAAGTAATCACGGAAGAAGTAGCTCCAGTCCTTGACGTCCTGCTTGGTCAGGGGCGGGCGGATCGTGATTTCATGGGTCCACCCCGGCTCGTCTCGGTTCGGATACCAGTACAGCATCTGGTGGTCCGGGTCATGGTAGGCCACGCCGTCGGAGAGCCAGACGTAGAAGCCGTCAGGGTACTGGCGAAGGGGCACGAAGATCTCCGTGGGTGCGGAGGACTCCTTGGACTCCATGGCGAAGTGGAACTCCCGTTCGGGCACGGCCTCGCCCTTGTCCGGGTCCTCGAAGTGGTGCTGGCTGTAAAAGTGGCTACGGACAGGTTTCCCGCTGGCAGCGCGCACGTATGGACGTACGTAGGCTGTCCAACCCCGGGCCTGTCCATCGGGGCCGACGATCGAGAAATCCTCTTTGTTCCAGCCGTCACCGTCCGCTGCGGTGTTCTCCGGAGAGAAGCACCAAACCATACGACCCAGGCCCAGGTCCTCGAAGGCCTCGTAGTACCGGTCGAGGATTCGGGTGGATACCTTGTAGTCTTCGGCCTTGGACGCGTCGATGCCCCCGAAGTTGAAGTAGGTCCCGAACTCCCCGAAGACCACGGGGATGTTGCCCAGGAACTCCGGCGAGGTCGCAGCGATCTCCGCGAGTTTTGTGGCGAAGTCGCGGTAGGTCCACTCCTCAGGGATGAAGTCCCTTGGATCCTCGTTGAACCCGATCGTCGGATAGATGTCAAAGTAGTGGTGCGGTGCGAAGACCATCTGATCGATGCCCTCCAGGCGGGTGAGGTGCTTGTCCCACTGTGGTGCGGCCCCGGTGAGCATACGGAGGCTGGCGCCGGTCTCGAACCAGATGATAGCGTTCGGGTCTTCGTCCTGGATCGCGGCTCCGACCCGCTCATAGAAGGGCTGGAGGTGGTCCGCGTCAAAGGAGATGTTCAAGTCCAGGGCCGCCATCCAGTCCACTCCCGTGAGGCCCCAGGCCGCCAGGGTCTCGGGCGTGTTGTCCGGGGGGATGAGCTGGAGCCCCGTGGCGATGGTGTGGACCTGGGGCCCCAACTCCTCGCCCAGGAGGTCTGTGAGGAGTCCCGTTATTACGGTGGGGTCGTTGAGCGAAGATGTCGCCGCGGCGAGGGTCAACATGATGAAAAACCCTCCCGGTTCGTTCATCACGTCGTACCCGATCACGTTGTCGTACTTCCGCGTCCTCTTCGCCAACTCGGCGAACGCGTCCGCGTAGGCCCCCTGGAGGTAGTCTTTTATGTTGCCGCCGTCGGGCGCGACCAGGTCCGGGAAGACCTTGTCGCCGGCGAAGAAGGCCCCGTAGCAGCGGTCAACGTCCAGGTCCAGGACGTGGTTGACGCCCCAGAAGGTCCAGGGCAGCATGGTGGTGGTCTCCTCGGGGCCGAAGCGCCCCGGGAGGTTGTCCTTGAGCGCGCCGACCCAGTCGGGGAGGCTGAGTTCTCCGCCGTCGTCCCCGGAGAGCGTTTCGACCACGCCCCAGACGGCCATGAGAATGTCCACGTTCTGCATGACCGTGGCGAGGTCAATGTCGTTCTCCGCTGCCACGTCCTTGAGGATAGTGAGGAGCGCTGCCGGGTCATCGGAGATGAGGTCCAGGTTATCGAAGACGGCCTGGACCAGTGCAGGCTCCAGCGCGCCCAGGAGGCGGAGGGTTCCGTAGTGGGGCGAGTCGAAGTCCTTTTCGGGCATGATTGCCTCGAGGACCCACCGCGGCGCTCCGTCGCCCCGCACCCAGTTGGAGTAGGGCCGAGCCGGGTCACCGCTGGGGACCATGGAGAGGATCATCTCCTCCAGGCTCCCGTGGGGTGCGGCGGTCTCCTCGTTGTAGTACGCGTAGAGGTGACGGCTGAAGATGTCCTGGTGCATGTCCACGAGGACGTAGATTCCGTGCTCGCCCGCGATGCGGACCATGTCTTCGTAGTAGTCCAGGTAGTCTTCGTCGTACACGCCTCGAGCGTCGGGCTCGATGGCCTCCCATATGGCCAGGAGCCGGACAGCGTTGAAGCCCAGGCCCGCTATCTGTGCGAACCAGGCGTGGGCCTCGTCCGCGGGGAAGGGCTTGCCCACGTAGGAGATTTCACCTTCGGCCCCCACATCTGGGAATGACTCTGTGGTCGGGAACTTAGTCGAACCGCTCAGGTTAACTCCGTGAATCGTCACATAGCGCCTGTGCTGGTCCAGGAGATAGGGCCGCTGGTGTTTCACCGCCTCCCCGTCCACGCCATTGTTGGTCACGAAGCTGGTCACGACCCGGCTGGTGTTCAGGGACCAGGCGGCGGAGAACCGCGGCGGATCGCCCCCGCAGCTCGTCGCCAGGAGGACTGCACAGAGGACGAGGACGGCTCGCGACGTTTTCATGTAGGATCCTCCCTTTTGGAACTCGGCGATTCTATCCGGTACTCGCCAAAGGGGCAAGGGGCCGGCAGCGGACCACAGCTCGTTAGGACAGACCGTTTGCAGGACAGAGCCTTCTGCGTTATGACTGGGGACAGTGGGACAACTGATGAGCTGCTATGCAGTGAGGACGTGATGCCCCGAGACCACGATCGCCGCGGCGAGAATCGTCGCCAGGAGTCGGTCCGGTTCGTGTTCAACTACGCGGCGCAACGGACCGCTGTGACCACCTTTAACCTGAGCCACTCCGGCGCGTTCTTCTTCTCTGCCCTCTGCTTTCCCGTGGGCACCCTTCTTGTGCTCGAGTTCCCGGAAGCCATCCACGGGAGCAAGGACCTCCGCCTTATGGCCAAGGTCGCCCATGCCCGCCGGGGCTTCCCCGCTAAGGGCCGGGATTCGGGGATGGGGGTGCGTTGGATCCGTGCGTTTTGCGCGGGAGGCAAAGAGCCCCTGGAGCGCTTCCTCGGCCAGATCCTTGGGATCCCCAAGGAGGATCTGAACCGGGTGGTCGATAACGAGCTGGGCGATGCGATCTTTGACTTCCCGGCTGTCATAATGTCCCGCCCGCCCCGCCCCGAGCCCTCTGCCGCTCCCTCCCGGGCCGCGCCCTCGTCGGAGAACGCACCCTGGGATGAGGCGGGACTGAAGAAGATCCGCGCTATCCAGCGAGGCCGCTTCCCTGCCCATGCGCCGGTGGTGTTCTCCATCGACAACATGCACTACCAGGGTCGGGCCACGTCAATCGGCTCCGATGGCCTCACCATTGAGACCGCCACGGGCCTGCCCACCCAGTTCTGTAAGGTCGCTGTTCGCTATCCCCTCAGGACGGGACGCCTGGGGGAGCGGGTCGTGCTCTTCGGCGAGGTGGACCTGGTGGTGGGCGGCGAATCCGGCAAACCGGGGGTCTTCAACGTTTTTCTTACGGGGCTGGATGAGCTGGATAACCCCGGCGTGTTCCGGTCCTTCCTCCGCGGCCTCGCCAAGGAGCGCCGCAGACCCTGAGCGCTCCTATTTTCGGTCAGTGTCCGGGGAGGTGTCCATCAGGGTGTCCGAGTCGTCCTCGTGTGGCTCGGGCGCAACCTCTCGGTGTGGCAGAGAGAAGAGGAAGGTCGTGCCTTTCCCCATCTCGGACTCCACCCACATCCGGCCCCCGTGCTCCTCGACGATCTTTCGTGAGATCGTGAGGCCGAGGCCCGAGCCCGGGACTGGGTCCTTGTAGGGAATGCGCCGACAAGGCTGGAAGATGTACTCGTAGTAGCGGGACGAGATCCCGATGCCGTTGTCCTGCACAAAGATCACGTGACCGTTCTCCTTGGCCCGGGCTCCGATCCGCAGCTCAGGCTGCGCCTTGTCGTTGTACTTGATCGCGTTGGAGATCAGGTTGTGGAGGAGCTCACCGATTTTCATCCTGTCGCAGACCACCACGGGAAGATCGTCCACGCGCAGGCGCACGCTTTTTTCCAAGAGGGAGTTCTCGAAGCGCTGAAGTACCTCCTCCGCTGTTTTGGCCAGATCCGTGCGGCGGAAGGGGTTCCGGGTTCGGGCTACCCGGGAGAGGGTCCGCAGATCCTTGAGGAGCTGGGACGCGATGCCCGTGTTCTGGCGGATTTGGCCCAGGAGGTAGCCGGTTTCCTCCGTCAGCGCGTCCCCCAGGTCGTTCTCCAGGAACTGGACGAAGATCTCGATGTGACGGAAGGGCTCCTGGAGGTCGTGGGACGCAATATAGGCGAAGTTGTCCAGCTCCTTGTTCACCCGTACCAGATCCTGGTTCCGCTCCATGAGCTCTTCGTTGAGCTGGCCGAGTTTGGCATTCAGGTGCCGGATCCGTTCGCTTTCCTGCTTAACTGCTGTGACGTTGCCGAAGACCACCATCCAGCGCACGGGCTGGTTCGGGATCGAGAGGGTGTGGGTCCTGACCTGGAAGAACTGGGGGCCCTCGGGGGATTCGGTGCGCACTACGAGGTGCTCCTCCTCGAAGCTCCCCGGTGTGGTCACCAGCGAGGGGAGGCGCTCGTCCAGGGCAGCGAGGCTTCGGTGGAACTCCTCGATCCTTGGCCGTTGGCCCAGGGAGAGGGCCAGGATAGCGGTAGCTCGGGGGTTCATGTACTCGGGCAGGCCCGTTTCGTCTACCAGTATGATCCCGTCGGTGAGGTTCCACAGTATGCTGGCGATCTTCCGTCGCTCTCCCTGGAGGCTTGCCTGTCGGGCCTGAGCCATGATCGTGGCGTGGTTGCACAGGGCCTGGGTCATGCGCACAGCCAGTTCGGTGAAGGCCGCGTGTTTCGGGTGCGCAGCCAGGACCACGGCCAGGAGCCCCTCCAGGGTGTAGATGTCACCGGAGAGGATGCTGCCTAGGGACTCCTCCGCCCCGGAGCCTTCCCCCTGGGGAATGAGATCCCCGGGTTCCTCGATGATCTCAAAGGGGGGTCGCCCCTCGGGCGTGACCTCTGCGAAGGTCTCCCGGATCCGCGCTGAGAGCTGGCCCCGGGCCTCGTCTGAGAGGGGGAGGGAGGTGTTGACCCGGACCTGGATTCGGTTCCCCTCCAGGGTTCCGTGGGCCATCACGGGCGCGTCGGTTATCTGACGCACCGCCTCAGCGAGGCGGGAGACCAAGTTGATCGGTTCCCCCGGAGTCAGGTCGCAGGTGCCCATGTCCAGGACCGCCTCGGTCATGCGGGCCTGGATCCGCAGATTGGTCTGGAGTTGGGCGTGGATCAACGCGTTCCGGACGATGAGTTGGACGCTCTTGCGGGACGCAAAGGGCTTGGTGAGGTAGTCGTGGATGCCGGTCTTGAGCGCGTCCATCACCGATTCCATGGAAGCGTAGCCCGTCATCACCAGGAAGACCGTGTCCTCCGAGACGAGGCGGCCCCGCCGTACGAAGTCCAGCCCGTCCACATTGGGCATCTTGAGGTCCACCAACGCGACCTGCGGGTGGTTGACCTCCAGGAGCTTGAGTCCCTCCAAGGGGTCAGTGCAGCCAAAGACCTCCACGTCGGGGGCTTCGAGGTACTCGGTCAGGAGTTCCACCACAGTGGACTCGTCGTCGATGATGAGGACCGCAGGGCGGGCCATCGGGGGCAGGTCGTCCCCGTCTCCGTCTGAGGGAGGGGTGACCGGGACATCGATCATCGCTTAGTCCGGGTTTCGGGCGACGACCTGGACGTAGAGCCGGTCCAGGTTCGAGATGATGTCGAGGAGATTTTCGGGCTGGACGGTCTTGGAGATGAAGGAAAACGCGCCGTAGTCGTAGGCCTGGACGATGTCCTCCTCCTCCTGGGAGATCGTGAGCATGATCACGGGGATCATGGAGAGGGCCTCGTCCGCGTGCATCCGTTTGAGCAGCTCGATGCCAGTGAGGCGGGGCAGGTTGATGTCCAGGAAGATCACGTCGGGCAGCGCGTCGGCCGCCCGCCCCTTCAGATACTCCCAAGCCTCCTCGCCGTCCTGGATCGCATGGATCTCGTTGAGAAATTTTGCCTCTCGCAACGCGCGTCGGAAGATGTAGATGTCTCCCTCAGAGTCTTCAACGAGCAGGATCCTCGCTGGCCGGTATGTGTCTGCCATCATGCCTCCTCCCCGCCTCGGGGTAGCGGGTTGTCGTGCGTTCCCTGTGTCATCCGGGTCGCAGTTCCAGTCCTTTGCGGACAAGTGTAGCAAATCTGTCGGCTACTGCAAGGGCCGCGGAGGCCACGTCTCCGTGGTCCAGTGTGCCCACGCCGATTCCGGCCGCGAGGTTGGTCACGCAGGAGATCCCGAGGACCTGCGCGCCCATCTGCCGCAGGGCCAGGACCTCCTGCACCGTAGACATGCCCACCACGTCCGCGCCGAGGCCCTCCAGCATCGAGATCTCCGCGGGGGTCTCGTAGCTCGGCCCAGGCAGGGCCGCGTAGACCCCTTCGTCCACGGGGAGCCCCGCGCCGCGGCCAAAGCCCAGGACGCGGCGGGACCAGTCCCGATCGTAGGCTGTGGTCATGTCGGGGAAACGTGGGCCCCACGCGTCGGGGTTGGGGCCGGCCAGGCAGCTCACGCTCTGAAGGTTGATGTGGTCCTGCAGGATCACCAGGGTCCCCACAGGGATCTCGGGCCGCGCGGTCCCGGCCGCGTTGGTCAGGATGAAGTCCTTGGCACCCCAGGAACGCAATGACCGCACCGGCAGGACCACAAGATCCGGCGAAAACCCCTCGTAGAGGTGGACGCGGCCCTGCATGACAGCGATCTTGTGGCCCTCCAGGGTACCCGTCACCAAGCGCCCGGCGTGTCCCGGCACAGACGAGGTCGGGAACCCTGGAATTTTTTCATAAGGGATAACCACAGGATCCTCGATAGCGTCTGCAAGATCTCCGAGCCCGCTCCCGAGCACCAGGGCCGCGTCCGGGGTCCATCCGGGCCGGGCTGCGCGCAGATACGCGGTCGCCTTGTCCACCACTGCCGCGCGTTCAGCGGCTGTTACTGTTTTTTCGTACATGTTTTCACCTCAGATTAGTACCGCCGCCGATCCGACGACATCAGCACGAAGACCCCGAGGATCAGCAGGTAGCCGACCACGGGGAGAAGGCGCTGATAGACAAAGGTCAAGAAAGTTCCTCCAGCACCGGCGGCACTGGCGCTACGGCCTCCTCTCCGATTGTGTACGCGGTGGCCAGCTTCTTCCGGCACGCGGCCAGGCGCTTGTCATCGTTTGCGTGGATCATGAGGATCGGTTCGCCTGCTGAGACCTGATCCCCGATTCTACGGAGAACCTCGAAGCCGACAGCGGGGTCAACCGGGTCTTTGATCCCATTGCGGCCCGCGCCGAGGACGCACGCGGCCTCGCCGATGCGCTCGGTGTCCGCCGCGGTAAGCACGCCGGAGCGGGGGGCTCCCCATGGCACCACGATCCGCGCGGTGGCGAGCACGTCCGGATCGTCGATGAACGCGGGGTCGCCGCCCTGCGCTACGACCATCTCCCATAGTTTTCTGAGTCCGCTCCCGTCCGCGATGGCCCCGTCCACCTGGGCCATAGCGTCCGCTGTGTCGCCGGCCAGGTTCCCCAGCACGAGCATCGCAGCCGCGAAGCGCCGGGTGAGCGCGTCGGTGTCCGCGGGGCCTTCACCCCGGAGGATGTCCACGGTCTCCCGGATCTCCAGCGCGTTGCCTGTCCAGCGGCCCAGGGGCTGGCCCATGTCCGTGACGAACGCGTGGACCCGCATGCCCAACGCGCCGCCCAACTCCACCAGGGTCCGTGCCAGTGCTACCGAGTCCTTCCGGGTCTTCATAAACGCGCCGCTGCCCGACTTCACGTCCATCACCAGCCCCCGCACCCCCGCGGCGCTCTTCTTACTGAGGATGCTGGACGCGATGAGAGGGATCGACGAGACCGTGGCGGTCACGTCCCGCAGCGCGTAGAGTTTCTTGTCAGCGGGCACCAGCCGTCCGGTCTGGCCGACGATGCAGCAGCCCACGTCCTCCACCACCTGTCGGAACTCCCCAGCGTCCAGGTCCACCCGGAATCCGGGGATCGACTCCAGCTTGTCCAGGGTCCCCCCGGTGTGTCCCAGTGCTCGGCCCGAGAGCATGGGCACCTTGCCGCCAAGGGCAGCGACCAGGGGCGCGAGGGGCAGGGAGATCTTGTCCCCGACTCCACCCGTCGAGTGCTTGTCCACGTAGGGTCCAGCACCTGTAAACTTCAGGACGTCCCCGGTCGCTATCATCTCCCGTGTCCAAGCGGCCAGCTCAGCCGTCTCCATGCCCCGGAACCAGATCGCCATGAGGAGCGCGGCAGCGTGGTACTCCTCGATGTCCCCGGCCACGTACCCGCGGATAAAGGTCTGCGCCTCCTCCGGAGTCAGCGCACCCCCGTCCCGCTTATGTCTGATGATATCGTATGGTCGCATCCCTTGACCTCGTCATGCCCCGGCGTAATTATGTATCGGATTCGCCGAACGGCAAGGAAACCGGGAGGATACCATGACCGAGAAAGAGCTTCTAGAGGTCATTCGGACGGAGACCTACGAGGAAGACGGCAAGACCAAGCTGGCTTGCCCGAATGCCTTCAAGATAGCGAAACAGAACCCGGTGAGCATCCGCGAAGTCGGCCGCGTCTGCGACAAAAACGAGATCCGCTTAGCGAAATGCCAGCTAGGGTGTTTTGAGTAGGGCCTGTTCCAATCCGAACCGGGACCCAAAGGGCGCAGGTGACGACCGTACAGGACCACAATGACTGAGCACCCCAACTGGCTCCTCATCGGTGCCGCTGGCCGCAACGCGGGCAAGACCACGCTGGTCTGCGAACTCATAGCGCGCCACCAACCCATCGCTGCGGTGAAGGTCACCGTTGTCCAGCCCGGCATCCGCGAATGCCCCCGCGGCGGCGAGGGCTGCGGAGTCTGCCCCTCCCTGGGACGCACCCCGTTCTGGCTCAGAACCGAAATCAACCCCGGAGGCCCCAAGGACACCTCCCGCCTCCTGGCAGCCGGCGCGTCCCCTGTTCTCTGGCTCTGCACCCGAGCAGACGCGTTCCCCGAGGTCCTCGCCGCGATTCTTCCCCTGATCCCCCCATCCCGCCCGGTAATAGTCGAGTCCAACTCCCTCCGCCACCATCTCACCCCCTCTCTTTTCCTCATGGTCCGCCACACCGATGACCCATCCATCAAGCCCTCGGCCAGCTCAGTCCTGTCCTACGTGGACCGCACCGTGCGCTCCGACGGCGCGGAGTTCGACCTGGATCTCGATGACGTGGTGTTTGAGAACGGGGTCTGGCGGTTGACCTGATCCGG
>CAYOTU010000094.1:0-10502 GCA_964406905.1 uncultured Myxococcales bacterium
GGGCCGCCGGAGGCGTAGCAACTCATTGGTCAACAGCAACGAGATGGACGTATCCCAGCACGGAAGCCACGGTCGCAGGCCGATATCGATTGGGATCGGGATCAGGGACGGCCCCACTCGTAGAGCGCCAGCGACGTCGCGACCATCGCGTTCAGGGACTCGACCCTGTCTGACATTGGCAGGGCCAGGGTCACCGCGGACGAGAGGTCTTCAGGCAGCCCCGGCCCCTCGACGCCGGCCAGGAACAGGAAGCGCTCTGGGAACACGTAGCTTCGGATGTCCTCTCACCCCGCGTCAAGCGCTATCACGGGCATCGTGTCCGCGTCCGGCACCACGTCCGCTCGCACCATCGGAATTGCGAAGACGGCACCCGCTGAGGCCCGGATCGCCTTGGGATGCCAGGGCGAGGCAGCACCGGGGAGGAGGACTGCGCCCGCGGCGCCCAGGGCCGCTGCTGAGCGGATCACTGCGCCCACGTTAGCCGGATCCTGGAAAGGGATCCCCACCCAGGCCCCGGAACCCGCGGCCGCGGCGTCCCAGGGCTCAAGGGGAGACGGTACCACCAGGAGCAGGGGGTGACGGGTACCGAAGATGTCCAGCTCTCGGAAGAGGGAGGGGGCCAGGTGGACGATCTCCACGTGGGGCGGAGCCGCCGGCAAATTGCCTTGGGGCCCAGCGCGTGGCACCAGGAGGTAACGCACCATACTCGAATGTTGGCCCAGGACCTCCCGGACAATCTTCTCACCTGAAACCAGGGTAAGCTCCGCGTCCCGTGGCCGGCGTCCGCCCTCGACCTGGCGCTTCCAGGAACGGAAGCGTGGGTTCTCGTCGCTGTCGATGGTGCTGGTTCGATTCATCTGTGTCCCTCGGTCTCTTCAAGGACCGTTTCAGGATCCTCGATGTCCGCCCGCTTGCGTCGGTATACCAGCAGTCGCCGCCGATGCTTGGATCTCGGGAGGGTGTAGGGCAGGTCGTGCTCCAACTCGTACTCGTCACCGAATCTCTTCAGAGCCAGGGCCTGCTCGTCGTCCACGTTTGGACCCTTCATGAAGATCGCCAGGCCATCCTGCACCAGGCTGTTCTGGACCCGTTTCAGGGTGTCGGGGATCACCTCGACAGCGCGAGTGATTACACCTCGCACCGGGTAGAAGAACTCCCTGTCGATGTTGCGCCCGATCACATCGAGGCCATCGAGCCCCAGATGCTCCCGCGCGTCTTTCAGGAAACGCACCCGCTTCCCGACCCCCTCGGCCAGGACGATCCGAAGGTCCGGCCGTATGATCTTCAGGGGGATCCCCGGGAAGCCGCCCCCGGTCCCCAGATCCAGAAGGGGCGACGGCAAATCCACCATCCTGTCAACGAGAAAACAGTCCACGTAGTGCTTCAGGACCACGTCCTCGAGGTTATGGATGCGGGTGAGGTTGAGCTTGCGGTTCTTCTCCAGCAGGAAATGATGGAACCGGGTGAGCAGCTCAAGGGGCCGGTCCTCCAGGGGGAAGCCATAAGCCGCCAGGAGACGCCCGATGTCCTCCGCTGTCGCTGGGCGATAATCCAGCGACGGGCCGGAGCGCTGCCGCTGGCTCGGACCGCGAGACGTATCCTTTCCGCCCCGCCGCTTGGGGGGCCCTCTCCGTTCTCGTTGTTTCGGGGGTCTCTGCAAGGGTCAATCAGTCGGAAGGCCAAACATTACAAGGACCGTCCATCTCCCCGGTCTTCTCGAGCTGGGCCTCCAACTCGATCTTCCCGTTCCGGGGGATGTCCACGTAACGCCACCATCGGTCCCAGCCCTCCTTCTTGAAGCAGATGAGGCGCTTCCCCTCGACGAGCTTCATCTTGAACTTGTCCGTGCCGACAACCTTGGTATCCACAAAGACCTCGACGCCGGAGTCGGGGATCACCTTTATGGTGAGGGTCCCCTTGTAGATGATCTTCTCCAGGCGCTTGGTGATGGACTTGTCCTCGTCGGACTCGAGCTGGATCTCGTCCTCCCAGGAGACGTAGTCGTCCATGGCACCCTTGATCCGGTAGGTCTCTGCCACCTGTGCGGCCATCTCCACGGCCCCCTTACCCACGGGGATGCCGTTGATCGTAATCAACGAATCAACGGGGTAGATCTTGATCCGGAGGCGGCCGGGGTGGGTCATCTTCGCCTCCGCGGACACGACCAGACCCTGGACCTCCTCTTTATCCAGATCGGTCTCCGCCACATGGAGGAAGGCCGTCCCGAAGAGCACCACGTCCGCGAACTCCTGTAGTGCGTTGGAGAGGATCACGAGGCTGAACAGAGCTGACTCGTTGCCGGGCTCCTGGTCCAACACCTTCCTGTAGAGTTTGAGCCCCGCCTTCAGGCGGCCGCTCTCCGCATACCGCTGGGCCTTGTTGAGGAGATCATCGACGCTATCAAACTCCTCCTGCCCAACGGCTGGCGCAGCGAGGAGCAGGCCCGCAAGGGTGAGGATCAAGTCAGGGCACATCTACGGCGCACCATGGGTGGTCCCTCCGGTTAGAAGTCGCATGGGTCCGGTTCAGCGGACACGATTATAGATCAACTCCACGAAGGATTGCGACTGTCCTTTGCGAATAGCGGATAGGACGATGCGGTTGGTGCCGACCTCCAGGGGTAGTTCAAGGGAAAATCGATGGAGCCCCCTGGGTTCGGCCCGATCCTTTCTAAAGGACACCACGGACCGCTTCTCCCCGTTCACGTACGCGGCCAGGAGCTGGTCGTCGCCTGCATGGGGTCCGTAATCCACGATACCCCTAATCCGACAGGTGTCAGCGTCTCCCACTCCGTCGGCGGGGTGGACCGACTCCAACTCAAAGTCCGGCTGGTAGAGGGCGGGCAACTCCTCAAAGGACGGTGCAGGTGGCCCTGCGCCGTCCACCGGCCTCACCCGGTCGTTGGGAAGCCACCCCTGGAGCCCGCCGCCCAGGCGCACCCGTTGCCACCCGTCCGCACTGCCCGTAACCGAGAGGCGCGCACCGGCCGGCACCACGCCGAGGATTGGCCCGTCGATTGTCGGCGCGCCGCGCACGATCACTTCCCGGGCCACCGCCACCACCCCGGCCGCGGTCGCCACGGGTAAAGCACCGGCCGGATGTAGCGGCAGGGACAGGGTCCACGAAAAGGATCGGCGGTGGGTCGTGTCCGTCACCCAGAGCTTCAACTCCACAGGTCCCTCGGTCTTCACCTCCCGGGCTCTGATCCGAAACGTCACTGTGGTACGGGTTCCGGCAGCGAGGTCAACGACACCGGCACGACCGCGAGCCACGTAGAGCCGCCCCTCAACCAGGGGTTTGACCGTGACGGTGCCCTCTGGGAGGGGTCCCTCGCCCTGGTTCCATAGGACGACCACCAGCTCGAACTCCTCCCCCGCCTCCACCAGACCGTTGCTCCCCGGTCCCACACCGGCCCCCCCGACCTCGTCCACATACCAGGACACGGCAAAACGCGGTCGTGACGCTGCCTGGGTGCGCACATTGACGGGTCCCACCGACTGGAGGGGCTCATCCATGGAGTAGAGATCCATCCACAAGAGATCCACCCGGTCGGGACTCCAGGCGGCCGGAGTCAGGGGCACCTGGCAACGCCGTGTCTCTCCGGGCTCCAGCCGCCCGATAACGCAGTCCTGCCCACCGAAGTCTCTCATGGACGAGAACACCACCCCGTGGAGGCCGTCCAGGACCTGCCCGCCACGGTTCTGGACCCGGAGCCACGCTTTCGCCTCCTCCCCCGCCTTAATCGGTTGAGCCGGAGCCTGAATCCTGGCCGTTATCTCATCGGGTCCGGGTACGGTAGTGCGAGGCTCCCAGGTGACGCCGCGGGTATTCAGGACCGTAGCCAACGCGTCATGCTCTGCCACGGAAATCGCATCGAGACCAGGGAGCGCCAGCTCCACCAGGCGCTCCCCAACCATGGAGCGCCCGGCCGCGGCATCCAGCAGCAGGAGGGCCACCTGGAGGGCCTTGTCTCCATTGTCATCTTCAGCGCCGCCGGGGCGTATCGAATCGGGATCCGGCAGTGCGTCGTCCTCCCTTTCTTCAAAATCCGCCACCAGATAGTGAACCTGCACAAGCGGCGGATTCGGGTCCGGGATATCCGAAGCCGCACGGAGGCGGTTTGGGAGGTCCTCTTCACCCATGGCCTCCCGAGGCGGGATCGAGAGGTCCACCACGGCCTCATCCAGGAACATGGGGATCAGCTCCACGTGGGGCTGAATGCCGCTTGCCTGAACCGACACGTCGCCCGGGGTCAGGTACTGGGCCACGGTCATCTTGAGCGCACCACGCCCCAACTCCCGCAGATACTGAATGCTCCCCTTGCCAAATGTTCGCCGGCCTACCAGGGTGGCCCGGCCGCTCATCTTGAGCGCACCGGCGACGATCTCCGAGGCGCTGGCCGAGGACTGGTTCACCAGAACAACAAGGGGCGTCTCCTCCCAGGGATCACCCAGGGTGGCCGAGTCCACCTCCTCCTCGCCCTCGAGGCGTGAGCGGGTGCTCACGATCACACCCTCGGCGAGGAAGAGATCCGAGAGCTTGATCGCCTCCTGCATGATCCCCCCGCTGTCGTCCCGCAGATCCAGGACAAGGCCGCCGGTGATCCCGCGCCGATGATCGGTCAGGAATGATTGAACCTCCTCGGTGGTCCCCTTCTGGAAGTTCTTCACCCACACGTAGGCCACACCACCGGGCAACATCCGGGCCTCGACGCTGCGAACCCGGATCACCCTACGCTCGATGACCATTCGGCGGGGGGCCTTGACGCCTTTTCGACTGATCCAGATGGTGACGGTCGTCCCGGGCTTGCCCCTCAGACGGGAAGCGGCCTCGGAGACCGTCATGCTCTCGGTGCTCTCCTCCTCGACCTGGACGATGTTGTCGCCCTTGCGAAGGCCCGCCTCCTTGGCGGGAGTATCGTCCATGACCGAGAGGATCCGCAGCCGCCCCTCCCGCACGGAGATCACGATCCCAAGGCCACCGAATTTCCCGGAGGTGGACATCTGCATCTCCTGGAGAGCCCGCTCGTCCAGGTAAACCGTGTGAGGATCAAGGGTGGACAGCATTCCCGCCAGGAGCTGATCCTCCAACTCCTCATCTTTCTGCTCAAGGAAAGGCGCAAAGCGACCCATGATCTCCATGAGCTTCCAGTTCATCGCGTAGAGGTCCCCCACCCGGACCAAATCCCAGGAGTGGTCTTCCTCGCCCAGACGCAAGGTTACTGACTCGACCGCCTCCTCCTCACCAATGGGTTTCTCAGTGACCAGGAGGGAGGGGATGTTGTCCTGAAGGGAACGCAGCGAAGCCAGGAGCATTGCCCGGGGCAGGAGGCGGTCCGGGTACGCATAGCCCTCCCGCAGGAAACCGACTACGCTGGTAACTTCATTCAGCGCCAGAAGCTTCACTTCCCTGGGGTCCTTGGTGATCGTGTCCCCCAGGCGGAACCGAACCCCAGGATCGGTCAAGGCCATCAGAATCACGGCGACCACGGAGAGGCCGAACGCTATGGAGATGACTGCGTGGCGCCTGGTCAAAATGCGCATGGTCCTCAGGGCTCCTCAGGTGCTGCCGGGGGAGGCTCCTCTGGTTCCTCCCTGTCTACTGCGGGCGGCGGCTCTGCTGGCGGCTCATCGCTCCCGGGCCTGCGGAAGCGGGGCTCGAGGTTGGACTCGGCCTTGTACTGGGCAGCGTTGATCACGCCCATCTGAAAGTGGAGACGATCCATGACCCGCCCCAGCTTCTTCTTCCAGCGATCATTGACCTTGCCCCGGCGATACATGTAGTAGCCGTATGGCGGGTCAGGCTTGTTGGCCATGATAAACGCGCCCTCCAGGGGACTCAACTGGTCGGGGCGCTTCCCGAAATAGATCTTTGCAGCCCGCTTGATCCCCCAGATCTTGGGACCGAACTCGATGCAGTTGAGGTACAGTTCCAGAATCCGATCCTTGGAGAGGGTCTTCTCCATGTGCCAGGTGATTATTGCCTCCTCGAGCTTCCGGGAGAGGGTCTTGGCCCGGTAGAGGAAGAGATTCTTCACGAGCTGTTGGCTCACCGTGGAGCCGCCGTAGGCAAAGTATCCCCGCTCCAGAAGCAGGATCACGGCCCGACGGATAAGGCTCAACTTGAAGCCATGGTGCTTGAAAAAGGCCAGGTCCTCGGTGCCCCAGGCAGCGGCCTGGACGTACTTGGGGATCCGGTGGAGTTGGGTGAACGCATCGGTCCCTGGCCCAACGACGACCCCCAGGTCTTCCCCCTTCACCACGACCCGGTGCACGAAGTCATCGCGCTTCAGCGCGTCCACGTTCACCGTGGGCCCGAAGCTCACGGCACGGCAACGATCCCAGTCTCCGCTCAGGTCCAGCTTGATGGTCTTGCGTATATCCTCGAGGTCCACCTTGAAGGCACCTCGGAACCAGAGAGAGCCCTGGAACACTGCCTCCGCCAGATGTGGAACCAGCTCTTTCGGGATCGCCGCGAAGAGCTGCCCGCAGTCCTGCTCCGGGAAATCCACCTCCGCTGTGAAGGTGCGGACAGCGCTGAGGCGCCCCACTTCAAGGCTCCCCCGCCCCCACACCTGTCCCAGCTCCAAGCGGGGCACCGAGATCTTGAGACGGTCCGCCTTCTCATCCCAGAGCCCGTCTACCTCTACGCGAGCCGCTGGGACCCGTACGGGCCAACCCGCTATCCGAGGATGCTCCAGCACTAGGTCCGTGCCCCGGAGCCAGCCCCCGAACACCGCGCCCAGATCCGACGCACTCCACGCCAGGTCGATCTCCAGACGTCCCTCCCGCAGGGCCCGTCCGGGCACCGCGCGGCGGATCAGCGCGGAGATCTTCTCCCCGCCAAGCCT
This sequence comes from uncultured Myxococcales bacterium, assembly GCA_964406905.1. Classification (GTDB taxonomy): domain Bacteria; phylum Myxococcota_A; class UBA9042; order CAIXZC01; family CAIXZC01; genus CAZNWW01. The sequence goes on from CAYOTU010000094.1 coordinate 6,851, forward strand.
GGCCTGGAGCCGGGCGAGGGCCCCCCCTGCATCCAGGGCGGCGGACAGGGAAAAGGGCCCTGCCAGGTCGTCGGTACCCTCCACCCCGCCGGCCTCGAAGCCGAGGGTCAGTTCGCTGGCGTGCTCCCAACCCACAGAGGCTGTTACGCCCTTGAAGGCCATGTCCACGGGCCCCGCAACCACAGCCAGAGCGCAGCCCTCGCAGCGGATCTTATGCCCCTCAAGGAAGTCCCGGAGGGGCCGAAGGTCGGGGCTGAGATCCTTGATGGACGCGGCAGCCGGAGTAATCTCTTCTTCGTCGGGGCGGGCCAGGATGGCCTTGAACTTTGAGAGAGTAGCGGTCCCCCATACCGTGGCCTTCATCAGGTCCATGGGCCCCGGCTTGATCGACGCGGAGAGACCGTCCATGCGCCACTCCATTATTCCGTAGGAATCGACGTCGACGTGAATCTCAGGGGCCTCAGCGGAGAAGCCGATGATGCCCGGGGTCAGCGTCGCGGTCCGGAAGACCAGCGCGGGTCCCTCGACCAGATCCACTGACGCGGCCTTCGCTATGGTCCGGTCCTCTCGGGAGATGGCGACATCGTCCAGGTGGAGAGGTGCATCCAAGGCCCTGGTCAGGCGGACCGAGGTGACCCAGGCTGCGCCGGCCACGGCCAGGGGCTCCAACTCCGCCAGCAGGGGAAGCCGTGCTGCCTCGGGCCAACGCAGGCCCACCTCCGCTGCGACCAGTTGCACCCCACGGGCTGAGCCGATGGCCGCGCCCGGGAGACCGTCCCTCAGGAGCCCTGTTGGCACGGCCCCGTCGGCCTCCACGGTGAGCTTGTCTATACGGAGCACTTCCAACCCGGTAGCATCCAACACGTGCAGGCCCTGGACCATGAGACCCGATGTCCCCATGAGGTCCAGGCGACCGAACCTGAGGGACCAGGCAGCGGGCAGCCAGGGGATTGAGATGGGCAGCGGGCCCCCGACGATCGCGGTAAGGTGGATATTGCCCGTGAGGGACACACGCTCCAACTCCACGACCATGGATGCGCCGTCAGCGAGGTCTTTCTGGACACGGATCCCCAGGACACCGGAACCGCGGGTCAGGGTGACCGGCACGCTCTCCAGGACCAGGGGCGTGCCGTCGGGATGGCTCAGGCCCGTTATGACTGTAGCAGCGGAGGCGCGGAGCGTGTCGCAGTCATCGGGGAGCCGGGACCAGAATCCCTCCATCTTCCGCCCAAGTTTGCCCCTGTGATCTGTCCACAACGCGGGCAGATCCAGGCGCAGGCCCTCAGCGACCGCTGCCTCGCCGGGGCGTCGGGTCAATCGCTCTATACGCAACAGGCATTCTCCGGGGACCACCACCTTGATGTCGGTACGTTCGACCACGCTAGCCTGGGTCCGCTGCTCCAGGATGTCCGCCGCATCAGGCACAGCGGGAAGGGGAGCAGGAGCCTCGGGGCCGGGAGGTCCGTCCTGGTGCAACATGAGCCAGAGCAGCGCTGGCAGGGCCGCAGCGGTGAGGCCCACGATCACCATCAGAAAAATACGTTGGGTGCCCTTCATTGCCCCTCCCTCAAAACATCAACGCGGTCAGAATGTAGTCCAGGACAAAGATCATAACCGATGAGATCACCACTGCGCTGGTGGTTGCCCGCCCGACGCCCCTGGCCCCGCCCGACGCGTTGAATCCCCTGTAGCAGCTTATCAACGCGAAGGTCATCCCGAAGACCAGCGCCTTGATGATGCCGATCCACATATCCCAGGGGTCCATCCACTCCCGGATGATCTTCATAAACATCCCGTAATCGACGCCCACCCACTTCACAGAGACCAGGTAGCAGCCCGCCATGCCCACGAGGGAGAACAGGACGGTCAACACGGGCATCATAATCGTGGACGCCCAGAGGCGCGGAACCACGAGGTACTGAACCGGATTGACCGCCATGGTCTCCATTGCGTCGATCTGCTCGGTGACCCGCATGGTCCCAAGCTCCGTAGCCATCGCGCTACCAGCGCGACCCGTGACCATGAGCGCGGCGAGGACCGGGGACAACTCCCGTGACAGGGACAGCGCCACGCTGCCTCCCACCATGGTCTCCCCTTGGATGATACCCAGCGCGTAGATAAACTGAAGCGCCATGATCGCACCCGTGGAGAACCCCGTAAGGACGATAATGAACAGGGATCCGACTCCGACGAACTCCATAGCCCGCAACAGCAGCCCGAACCGATAGGGAGGCCGGAAGGATTGGATGAGGGTCTCCAGAAAGAACAGGGTCATCCGCCCTATCTCTTCAAGGAACAGGATCGGCAGCCTCAGGACCTCCACACACACCTCGCCACCCGCGCACCACGCGCGTCAATGTCCATCCTATGACAGAACGAGCAGCGGGCAAGAAAGCCAGAAGCCAGTCAACCGAAACGACTCAGCAGAAGAGCAGGCAGAAAAAAACAGCAGGCGGGACAGACCACTGTGGGAGGGGCTTCAGCCCCGATTCGGGCCTGAAGGCCCTCCCACAAGGTCTACTGCGCAAGGTCTATTGAGGAAATTCCTTTTCGAGGATCTCTTCCATCTTCTTCGCCAGCTCTTTGTGCTTGGCCTCTGCTATCTTCAGGATCTTCTCCGCGGCCAGCTTCGCGGCGATGTTCGCCGCGTCCAGGAGCCCCTCGCGGTCGATGGTGACCAGCGCGACCCAATCCCCATTGCAGCAGTTACGGTAGTAGTCCACTGCCCGACTGCCTGAGAGGAACTGCTTGTGCAGGGTCCGGGTGATCTCCTCTGCGTACTGGTGGCCGGTGATCTCGCCCGGATTCGCGCCCACCACCTGCTGCGCGGACTGGTCCAGGACACCCATGACCTTAACCGCTATCTGGCGGGCGAGTTCGTGGCGGCCATTGTCCACCGCGAGCTTCTTGGCCATGGCGACGTTGATGCCCTTGGCCATACCCACCGCGCCCAGCGCGGGTGGGGCCTCGGTCCAACTCGGGCTGGGACAGTCGCTGTTGTTACACAACTCTCCGCCGCTGCCGGAGCAGCCTGCGAGGAGGGCCAGGGTCAGGATCGCAAACAGTAACTTCTTCATGATCATCTCCTTCATCCCCTACTGACCCGGGAACTCTTTCGCGAGGATCTCTACCATCTTGTCGGAGAGCTCCTGATGTTTCGCCTCTGCCTGCTTGAGGATCTTCTGCGCGGCCAGCTTCGCTGCCGTGTTGGCCGCGTTTGCCAGGCCCTCCCGGTCGATGGACACCAGCGCGTACTGCTCGCCGGTGCAGCAGTCCGTATAAAACTTCACAGCGCGGCTCCCCGTGAGGAACTGCTTGTGCAGGGTGCGGGTGATCTCCTCCGCGTACTGGTGCCCCGTGATCTCACCGGGGTTCGCACCAACCACCTGCTGCGCTGACTGGTCCAGGACCCCCATGACCTTCACAGCGATCTGGCGGGCGAGTTGCTGCCGCCCGCTGTCAGTGGCGAGCTTCCGGGCCATGCCGATGTTGATCCCCTGCGCGATACCAACAGCCCCGAGGACCGGCGGCGTATCGGCCCACTCCGGACGGGGGCAGTTCGAGTAGTTGCAGGTGTTCGAGCTGCCGGAGCAGGCAGTCGCTGCGAACATGACAATGAGACCTAAGATGGAAAAAATGCGCATGGTGCGTA
>CAYOTU010000095.1:0-10471 GCA_964406905.1 uncultured Myxococcales bacterium
GAACGACGCGATGGCCGCGGGATCCACAGCGTCGGGGTCGGCCAGGATGTCGTATATGTTGCGGTTCCCGTCATCCCACCGGCCCAGATCCTCGATGTGGAGGAGGAGCTTGGGCGAGAGCCGTGAGCGCATGGTGCGGAACTCCTCGACGGACATGCCGAGGCTCTCCGCAATCTCGTCCTGGGTGGCCTTGCGACCGAGCTGTCCGGTGACCTCCCACTCGGCCTCGTCGAACTCGGCCTTGGCCTGGCGTGTGGACCGGGGGGCCCAGTCCAGGGACCGCAGATCGTCGAGGATAGCGCCGCGGATACGGATCGCCGCGTAGCGACGGAAGTCCCCGGTGTCCAGGGGGACGAAGCGGTCCACCGCGTCGATGAGGCCCACGGTCCCCGCGCCCATGAGGTCGTCCAGGTCCACCGAGGGCGGCAGCCGGCTCTTGAGCTTCCGGGCCACGGCCCTCACCAGGGGCAGGAAGTCCTCGACGATGCGCGCCCGCATCTCCCCCGACAAAGGCCCGCCTCGCCAGAAGTGGTCGTAGTCTGCCTGAGGGATCCCGTCCTGCTCCACCATACGCCTCCTTGGCCCGCCCCATTCTAGGGGCGCCGCGTTCCGTGCGCAAGGGGGCTCCCGAACCGGCGCGATACTCGTTGACTTTCCATGATCCCCGGATTATGACGAGCCTTGTCGAGAAAGGAGAACCTTCATGGATTTCGGCTTTAGCGAAGAACAGAGCATGATTCAAGACACCGCCCGGCGTTTCGCCCGGGAGGTCATAGCGCCAACGGTGGAGGCTGACGAGGAGGCCCACCACTTCAACCTGGATATCTACAAGCAGATGGGCGACCTGGGCCTCTTTGGTCTGGTGATCCCAGAGGAGTACGACGGCTCAGGTTCGGGCATGGTCTCGTCCATGCTGGCCACCATGGAGATAGCGCGGGTCAGCGCGTCCTGGGGCCTGCCCTTCAACATGCAGACCCAGGGGCCCGGCCTGACGATCCTGCGTTGGGGCAACGAAGAGCAGAAGAAGAAGTACCTCCCGGGCCTGGTCTCCGCGGACATCCTCGGCGCGTTCGCGCTCACCGAGCCCAACGCCGGCTCGGATGTAGCGGGCATGAAGACCCACGCGGTGGAGGACGGCGATCACTGGGTCCTCAACGGCCAGAAGACCTGGATCTCCAACGCGCAGGTGGCTGACGTAGCCCTGGTCTTCGCTTACACGGATCGCTCCCAGAAGACCAAGGGCATGACCTGCTTCCTCGTGGACATGAAGACCACCGAAGGGGTGAGTACCCAGCCAATCGACGAAAAACTGGGCCTTCTCTGTACGAAGACTGGCGAGATCTTCCTTGAGGACGCCAGGATCCATCGAGATCAGATTCTCGGTGGGGTAGGGAACGGCTTCAAGGTCGGCATGACCATGCTGGACAACACCCGCCTCTCATGCGCTATACGGGCCGTGGGCGTGGGCCAGGCATGTATCGACGCGTCGGTGGAGTATGCGAAGGAGCGCAAGGCCTTCGGTCGCCCCATCGCTGACTTCCAGATGATCCAGGCGGACCTGGCGGAGATGAAGGTCGAGCACGAGGCAGCGAAGCTCCTGGTGCTCAAGGCCGCGTGGCAGAAGGACCAGGACCCCCACGTACGTAACACCGTGGACGTGTCCATGGGCAAATACCTCGCAGCGGAGGCAGCGGTCCACGCAGCGAACATGACCATGAAGATCTTCGGGTCCTACGGATACTCCCGGGAGTACCCCGCTGAGCGCTTCTACCGGGACTCGAAGTCCTTCCAGATCGTCGAGGGCACCAGCAATATCCAGAAGATCATCATCTCCCGCAGTCTGCTTAAGTAGGAGGGAGTTCCATGAACGAAATGATGAAGAAGATCGAAGAGATCGAAGCCCTTCGGGAGACGATCAAACAGGGCGGCGGCGAGAAGGCCATAGCGAAGCAGCACGCGCGTGGAAAGATGACCGCGCGGGAGCGCCTCGAAGTCCTCTTTGACCCCGGTACCTTCGTTGAGTTCGATGCGTTCGCGAAGCACATGGGTCGGGACTATGGTCTGGACAAGAGGGAGGTCCCGGCGGACGGCGTGGTTACGGGCTACGGGGACGTGAACGGCCGCAAGGTCTTCGCGTACTCTGAGGATTTTACGGTCATCGCAGGCACCTTCGGGGAGATGCACGGCCGCAAGATCTCCAAGACCGTGGAATTGGCCTCGAAGATGAACTGCCCCGTGGTAGGGATCAACGACTCGGGCGGCGCCAGGGTCACCGAGGAGATGGGCGCGCTGTCCCAGTACGGCCAGCTCTTCTTCCGCCACGTGCGGGCCTCGGGCGTGGTGCCACAGATAGCGCTGATCATGGGCCCCGTGGCCGGTGGGCAGGCCTACTCCCCCGCGCTGATGGATTTCACCTTCATGGTGGATAAATCTTCGACCATGTTCATCGCGGGGCCGCCCCTGGTGGAGGCCATCGTCCATGAGAAGATCGACGCGGAGTCCCTGGGCGGTGCGCGGATGCACGCGCGGATTAGCGGCGTGTCTGATCTCACCTGTGCGGACGACGCTGCCTGCCTCGCAGAGACCCGGCGCCTCCTGTCCTTCCTGCCCTCCAGCAACCAGGAGGATCCCCCGGTCCTCGACTCCGGCGATGACCCCGAGCGGCGCCTCGACGCTATCGTGGACATTGTTCCCGCGGAGCCGAACAAATTCTACGACATGCACAAGGTCATCGAGGTCTTCGTTGACGACGGGGACTTCTTTGAAATCAAGGCCGAGTTCGCGAGGAACATGATCATCGGCCTCGGCCGCCTCGGCGGAAAGACCATCGGCATCGTGGCCAACAACCCGATCTTCATGGCCGGGTCCATAGACCACAAGGCAGCGGCCAAGGCCGCCCGGTTCATACGGTTTTGCGATCAGTACGAGATCCCCCTGGTCAACCTCCAGGATGTCCCGGGCTTCCTCATCGGCAGCCAGTCCGAGAAGGCGGGGATCATCCGCCACGGCTCCAAGATGCTCTACGCGTACGCTGAGTCCACGGTGCCAAAAGTCACGGTAGTCCTGCGCAAATCCTACGCAGGTGGGTATCTGGCCATGTGCTCCAAGGACCTGGGCGCGGACTTTGTCTTCGAGTTCCCCTGCGGCGAGATCTGCCTCATGGGGCCCCAGGGCGCTGTGAACATTCTGTTCAGGAAGGAGTTCGCCAAGGCAAGGGAAGCCGGCGAGGACGTCGGTGCGCTCCGCGAGAAGCGCAACCAGGAGTTCCACGATAGCTTCGTGAACCCGCTTTACTCCGCGGGGCTACAGCACGTGGACGACATCATAGATCCCCGCGACATGCGCAAGCTGGTCCACCGAGCCCTCGATGTCTGTAGCATGAAACGGGACGAGCTGCCGCCGAAGAAGCACGGCAACATCCCCATCTGATGATGCCTATGTTTGGTGCAATACCATGGGGCGACGGCCTTCGGGTGTTCGTCTTCGGCTTCGGCGGCGTCTTCGTAGCGCTGGGCTTGTTATACGGAGGGATCCGGCTAACCTCGTTGGTGGCCGGGCGGCTGGACAAGAAGGCTGACGAGAAAAAACAATAAGGAGACACCAATGGACAATGTGCTGATGCCGATGGTCGGGAAGATTGTTAAGATCGACGTGAAGGAAGGCGATACGGTGGAGGCCGGGCAGACGCTGGCGACCTTCGAGTCCATGAAGATGGAGATGCCCCTGGTGGCTACCGCAGCGGGCGTCGTCAAGAACCTCAAGATAGAGGTCGGCCAGGTCGTGGGGGCCGACGCAACCTTCTGCGACATAGAGTAGGCGGCGAGGCCGCCAGCTGGTAGGGGACATGGAGCATCTGACAGAGTTTTTTCAGCAGACCGGCCTCTGGCACCTGACCTGGGGCAACCTGGTCATGTGGGCCATCGGCTTCACGCTAATCTATCTTGCTATTCGCAAGCAGTACGAGCCCTACCTGCTGCTCCCCATCGGTTTCGGGGTGCTGCTGGTGAACCTGCCCCTGGGAGAACTCCTCGGGGACGGGGGCCTCTTCAGGATCTTCTACTACGGGATCCAGTTCGAGGTGATCCCGCCACTGATCTTCCTGGGCCTGGGTGCGATGACAGACTTCGGTCCCCTCCTGGCCAACCCCAAGACGCTCTTCCTGGGGGCGGGGGCCCAGTTCGGGGTGTTCATTGCGTTTTTCGGAGCGATGGCTTTAGGCTTCGCACCTAACCAGGCAGCGGTCATCGGGATAATCGGCGGCGCGGACGGACCCACGACGATCTTCCTGGCCAACGCGAAGGCCCCGGAGATCCTGGGCGCTACCGCGGTGAGCGCCTACTCGTACATGGCGCTCGTGCCGGTCATTATCCCCCCGATCCTGAGGATCTTCACCACGAAGGAAGAGCGGGCCATCCCCATGCGGCAGGTCCGCCCGGTGCGCAAGCTGGAGAAGATCCTCTTTCCCATCGTCAGCCTTCTCCTCATCGGTCTCCTGGTGCCCAAGGCCGTGCCCCTCCTGGGCATGTTGATGATCGGGAACCTGTTCAGGGAGTCCGGGGTCGTGAAGCGCCTGGCGGACGGGGCCCAGAATGAGCTGATGAACATCGTTACGATCCTCCTGGGCCTGTCGATCTCCGTGAAGATGACAGCGGACGCGTTCCTGAACTGGGAGGTCCTCAAGATCCTCGGTCTCGGGCTCATTGCGTTCAGCTTCAGCGTGGGCGGGGGGATCATGCTGGCGAAGCTCATGAACCTCTTCCTCAAGGAGAAGATAAACCCGATGATCGGCGCGGCCGGTCTCTCCGCCGTGCCCATGGCCGCGCGGGTGATCCAGATCGAGGGTCTGAAGGCCAACCCCAGTAACTACCTGCTCATGCACGCGATGGGACCCAACGTGGCCGGCGTGGTGGGAACCATCGTGGCCGCGGGCCTCTTCATGTCGTTGGTGTAGGACATGGACCTCAGGGTTCGTTGCCGGCTGCGGGGTGAGGCAGCCCTGACCGGGCCAGCTGTCGCCCGACCTCGGTCAACGGACAAAAGTCCGCCTCCCTCGGCCGGAACGCCTTCGGCTCGACACCTGACCTCGGCCAGGTCCACCTCACCCTCGCATCCGACTTCCTCACCCTTCGGCCCACGCCATGAATTTGCAAAAAATTCAATCAGAACCGGGAGCTTGTCGACCGTCTCGGACGTTGCCAACGAGAAAAAACTTGACTCATCTGTGCAGATCTCAGGGGTTGTAGATGTCTAGGATGACGCTCGAAGGCTTGGTCGAAGAGGCGCTGGATGGCGGGATCTCGTTGGAGACCGCCGCGTCCGTGGCAGCGCTGCCCGTCGACGAGTTGACGTTTCTTCTCGCAGCAGCGGATCAGGTGCGCCGGGCCCACTTCGGGACCCGGGTGAGGCTCTGCTCCATCGTCAACGCGCGCTCCAACCTCTGCGGCGAGGACTGCGCGTTCTGCGCCCAGTCCAGCCGGGCCCACGCGAATACGCCCACCTATCCCCTCCTGGACGAGGAGGCCCTCCTGGACAGGGCTCGCACAGCCCGGGAGGCCGGTGCGACCGAGTTCTCCATCGTCACGAGCGGTAAGAGCCCGAGCGCCGCTGAGTTGGACCGCATCGCCCGGATCCTTCGGCAGGAAACGGGCATGCAGCGCTGCGCCTCCATCGGCGTTCTGAGCCGGGAGGAGTTGCTGCGCCTGAAGGCTGCGGGCCTGGAGGTGTTTCATCACAACCTCGAGGCCGCGCCCCGGTTCTACGAAGAGATCGTGACGACCAGGACTTTTTCAGAAAATCTCACAGCGGTCCGTGCTGCGAAGGACGTGGGCCTCAAGGTCTGCTGCGGCGGCATCTTCGGCATGGGAGAGACCTGGGAGGATCGTGTCGAGTTGTTCCGAATCATCCGGGATCTGAACGCGGATCGGGTGCCCGTCAATTTCCTCCATCCCATCGATGGCACCCCCATGGGGAACAGGCCCCTCCTGGACGCGCGGGAGGCCCTACGGATCGTCGTCCTCGCGCGCCTCATGCTGCCGACGAAGCCGATCAATATTGCGGGAGGACGCGAGGTGGTCCTGGGGCCCCTCCAGCCCATGGTCTTCATGGCCGGCGCGACGAGCGTTCTCATCGGCGACTACCTCACCACCAAGGGCCGCGCCGCGGCAAACGACCTGGAGATGATCCGCAGCCTCGGCCTCGTCGTCGAATACGAATGAACAAGGTAAACCCCAGCCTGGAGCGCCTCAGCGCGTGCCTCGCCGCGCTTCGCGCTGCGGACCTGGATCGAGCGACCCTGCCCCAGGAGCCATTGGGCGGTGTTCGGGTGCGGGTCGCGGGGCGTGAGGCTATCCACTTCTGCTCCAACGACTACCTGGGTCTCGCCTGCCACCCAGCGGTCATGGCCGCGGCCCGGGAGGGTGCGGCCGCTGGCGCCGGTGCCACCGGTGCGCGGCTCCTCTCCGGGGACCTTCCCGCACATCGTTCCGTCGAGGCCGCTGCCGCTGCCCTCTTTGGCCGGCCGGCCCTTCTGTGGAGCTCGGGTTACCACGTAAACGCGGGCGCGATTCCCGCGCTCGCTGGACGCGGGAACCTGATCTTCAGCGACACGGATGTCCACGCATCCGCGGTGGACGGCTGTCGCCTGAGCCGTGCTGAGACCGTGATCTGGCCCCACAATGACGCTGACGCGCTAGAGGCCCTCGTGATAGAGCGCCTGGACGCCCGAGCAGCATCCCAACAATTCGAACAATCCGAGCCGCGAGCTCGACGAGCATTCAGCGCGGCCATCGAACCCGAACGCGCAGACCTCCTCCTTGCTGAGTCGGTCTACAGCATGGACGGCTCCCTGGCGCCTCTCGAACGCCTCGTGGAGATAGCCGAACGCTACGGCCTCCTCCTCTATCTGGACGAGGCCCACGCCCTCGGCACCCGGGGTTCCCGGGGGCTCGGCCTGGCAGAGGAGCTCGGCCTCCTCGATCGCGTCGGCGTCCTCATGGCCGGCCTGGGCAAGGCAGCGGGCGTAGCCGGCGGCCTCACGGTCGCACATGAGGACATCCTAGCGCTCCTCCGCTCCACAGCACGTACCTGGGTCTTCTCCACGAGTCTGCCGCCGGCGGTCGTCGCGGCCGCTGGGGTCTCCCTGGGGCTGATAACCGGGCCCGAAGGGTCTCGGCGCCGGGAGATCCTGGCGTCCAGGGCCCGTGACCTGCGCGGCCGACTCGGGATCCCCCATGACGGCCCTGCAGGTGCGTCACCGATCATCCCCATCCACGTTGGAGACGAGGCCAGGGCCCTCGCCATGGCGGATCGTCTCCTCGCCGACCACGGGATCCTCTGCCGCGCTGTACGCTACCCAACGGTGCCGCTGGGCGCGGCCCGCCTGCGCCTCACGGTCACGGCCCAGCACTCAGAGGCCGACATCATCCACGCGGCAAAAGCAATCCACAGCATCAGGCAGGACTGTTGAAAAGATGAAAAAGAAGAACTGGGCTCACACGGATCTTGACCACGTCTGGCATCCCTTTACCCAGATGAAGACATATCAGACCGATGAAAACCTGATCCTTGTGCAGGGCGACGGGGCCTGGCTGGAGGACATGGACGGGAACACGTACTTTGACGGAGTTTCGTCTCTCTGGACCAATGTTCACGGCCACCGCCACCCCGCGCTGGACCGGGCCCTCATGGGCCAGGCCCACCGCCTGGCCCACTCCACCCTCCTGGGGGTCGGCAACAAACCAGCGGCCGCGCTTGCCGAGCGCCTGGCAGGTCTGACCCCTGGCCACCTGGGCCGGGTCTTCTTCTCTGACAACGGCTCCACCGCGGCCGAGGTGGCCATGAAGATGTGCTTCCAGGCGTGGCGCCACCGGGGTGCGACGGGAGAGCAGCGCACCGAGTTCGTTGCCCTGGGGGACAGCTACCACGGAGACACCATCGGCTCGGTGAGCGCGGGGGGGATGGAGCTGTTTCATGGGCTCTTCCATCCCCTGCTCTTCAAGACCCACTTTCTCCCGTCGCCCAACTGCTACCGCTGCCCCATGGGGAAGGCCCGAGGGAGGTGTGGCTTCGAGTGCGCCCGCGCACTCGGCCCCCTGCTCGACGAGGCCGGCGATCGGGTGTGTGCGATGATCGTGGAGCCCATGGTCCAGGGTGCGGGAGGGATCCTGGTTTATCCCCCCGAGGTCCTGCGTATCTACCGGGATGAGACAGCACGCTGCGGGATCCCCCTCATCGTGGACGAGGTCGCCACTGGTTTCGGCCGCACGGGGCGGATGTTCGCGAGCGAACACGCGGGGATTGAGCCTGACCTGATCACCGTGGCCAAGGGACTCACCGGGGGCTATCTCCCCGTGGCCGCCACCCTGGCCGGCGAGAAGATCTACGAGGCCTTCCTGGCCGACTACGCGGAGTTCAAGACCTTCTTCCACGGCCACACCTACACGGGCAACCCCCTGGGCTGTGCGGTGGCCCTGGCGAACCTGGACGAGATCGAGGGCACGGACCTCGTCGCCAGGGTGGCTGCGCAAGGGAAGGTCCTGGAGGAGCGTTTGATGGGGCGGCTCAGCCGCCATTCGGGCGTGGGGGACATCCGGCTCCTGGGTTTCATGGGCGCCGTGGAGTTGGTGGCGAATCGGGCCACCAAAGCCCGCTTCCCCGTGGCGGCCCGCACGGGCCATCAGGTGATCCTCAAGGCCCGGGAGGCAGGCATCCTCCTCCGACCCCTGGGCGACGTCATCGTGGTCATGCCCCCCCTGGCCTCGACCGAAGCTGAGCTGGAGTTCCTGGTGGACGGGCTGACCTGGGCCATCGAAGCCGTTCTCGGGACTACGCCAGGGCAAGGAAAATCCTCCCTCCGTACCCTCCCGGCCATCCCAAAGATCCCCCGTAGAGGCCGCCTCGACCTCCTGCCGGGGCCCCGCCCAGTGCCGACCCCGCCCCGGATCCTGGTCACGGGCACTGATACGGGGGTGGGCAAGACCATGGCCGCAGCGGCCCTGGGGCTCGCTGCCCAGGCTCATGGCCTGGACATCTCCTGCTGGAAACCCGTGGAGTCCGGGGTTCCCCGAGGTAAAGACGAGGGGCCTGACCAGGCCCTCTACCGTGCGCTCAGCTTGGCGGGTTCCCAGGAACGCTGGCCAACCGCGGGTTTCCGGGATCCGGTCTCCCCCCATCTGGCAGCGCGCAATGAGGGCCGAACCGTAGACGTGGACGGCCTGGTGCGGCGCTTGAGAGGCGGTGACGAGCCCCTCCTTATCGAGGGGGCCGGAGGGCTCATGGTGCCCCTGGACGGGACCAGCACCTGGGCCGACCTGGCCTTGCGAGCCGACCTCGGCGTGATCGTGATAGCGCCCAATCGCCTCGGCTGCCTCAACCAGGTTTTTTCAGTAAGTTACCTCTTGCGCGTCATGGGGATAAAACTCTGCGGCGTGATCCTGAACCAGCACCACGCGGACGCGACAGACCTCTCCGCAGGCTCCAACGCGGACGAGCTGGCCCGCTACCTGGGAGACCTCTTCCTCGGCGTCTTTCCGGATCTGAAGTCTCTCGATTCGGCATCTCTGGCCCCGGCAGCCACTGCAATCGCCCAAAAACTCTGGGGTTTTCGTCAATAGGACGCTGCGTGTCCTCTAAAAAGACAGCTGCTGACTTGACAGCTTCCCGACGCCCACTACTTTAGGTCCAGATGGCGTCGTAGAGACCAAGAAAAACTGGCGCCATCCAAGAGTCTGGTTTCTATAAAACTGTGTTTACCTAAGGAGGTCTATTATGGCACTGGTACGTTACAACAATCGCCTCAGCCCCGTGATGAGGTCCCTGTGGGACGACGAACTCCTGGCCCCGTTCTTCGGCCGGACCGAGACGAGTTGGAGCCCCCGTATGGACGTCCTGGAGAAGGGCAACGTCCTCCACCTGGAGGCCGAACTCCCCGGCGTGCACAAGGACGACGTGAAGATCGCCTACGAAAACGGCGTCCTCACCATCACCGGTGAGCGTAAGACCGAGGATTACCCGGATGACGTCCGGCATTACACCCGGGAGCGTTTGTTCGGTGAGTTCTCCCGTGCGTTCCGCATCGGCTTCGCGTACGACGCGAAGAAGGTCGACGCGCTCTACAAGGATGGCGTCCTGACCATCACGATCCCCAAGAAAGAGGAGGCCCTCCCGGTGGAGATCGTGATCCACTAGTGTAGCGTCACCATCCGTGTTTGGTTAGCGAGGGAATGACAGCGCAAAGGCCAGCCGATCCCAGCCGGGAGCCTGCGACCGTGGAATGAAACGCGCGGGCGAACCCCCGCAAGCGTTGCTGTTGCACAGAGTTGTCTCGGCCACGTTCGTGTGGTTGTACGAACTCCCCCGCCCTTCGACTCGCTTCGCTCACTCAGGATTCCGTCCGAGGCGCCGGCCTTTGGCCGTCGTCTCGGACTCCACCCCCATCTTGTGCCGACCTCGAAGTTGAATAGTTGGTCCCGGC
>CAYOTU010000096.1:0-10458 GCA_964406905.1 uncultured Myxococcales bacterium
CACGCCCTCCATACCCTGGAGCCCGGTATCCACCTCGGCCCAGACCTCGCCGTCGAAGTGGAGAATTGTACCATAGCGGCCCACTGCCCAGACGTCGTCCCCGACCTCGCCGAAGACAGCGCTCAGATCGTAGTCCGTGGGGCTCTCCATGGGACCCCAGCCCGCGCCGGTGTTCCATAGGATCGTGCCCTCGTCCCCCACAGCAAAGATTCGTCCGTCCACGCCCCAGATCCCTTGCAGGGTCCCGGGCGGAGCCAGCTCCAGGGGCGTCCAGCCGCCGAGCTGGGTGGCAACATCGCCGCCGTCCATAGCGTCGATTCCGTCAGGGTCGACGCCGTCATTCTTTCCCGCGTCCGCATCGGCCGTGACGTCCGAGATCACCGTCTCGTCTGTGCTGACATCCGCTGTGTGGACGTCGTCATCACCGTCGTCATTACCGCCGTCGGCGCCGCACGCGCCCAGCGCGCCCGCCAAGACCAGAGCAACAGCAACTGCGCCTACCCTTTGAAACAGCATGGCCAGCCGTACTCGATGTGTCATCATTTCTCCTGCTTTTCGGCCTACTGTACCGTGAAGGAAGAGGTGAAGGTCGCCCAGCTACGCCACTGGCGATAGTCCTGATCCAGTGCATCGAAGTTGTCGATGGAGAACATGTCTTTGTAGATCCGCATGATCGTGAAATTGTAGAAACCCGCCGGGAGTCCCGGCGTGCCGTCGATATTCGGCAGATCCGGGAGATCGACCTTCAGGACATCCCCGTCCGTGGTGAGGTCCCAGTATGGGACTGGCCCCATCATTCCGGGTTGCGATACCGAGAGAACCGAGAAGCTCGCCGGCGGACCGGGATCCACCATCCACTCCAGGTAGAGTTCCTCCATGGCGCTGCCGTCCGCGGGGTAGACCGTCAACGGTGGATTGAGCATGGGGCCCAAGACGATCTGGTGGTCGCCGGTGACCACCACGTGCCCCTCTCCATCCCCCCAGACAGCAGCGAAGCCCTGCGTCGTGGTCTGGGTCTGTCCGCTCCAGGCTTCTCCGTCCCAATGAAGGATCTGACCGTGGGTGCCGACCATGAAAACGTCATCAGGTCCAGTACCCCAGATTCCCCGCATGGTCTCTGCGGTCTCCAACTCCACCACGGACCAGGTGTTGCCGTTGTAATGCAGCAGGGTACCCGCCTCCCCCGCTGCCCAGACATCCGTCGGGGAGGTCCCCCACACCGTCAGCAGCAGATTACCCGTGGGGGAGGACTCAATGGTCCATGTCACGCCGTCGAAATGGACCAGGCGGCCGTACTTGCCCACGGCCCAGATATCCGTGGGGCTGCTGCCCCAGACGTCTCGCAGGTCGTGAAAGACCGAGCCGGGCATCTGGGACCAGGCCGTCCCGTTCCAGCCCTGGATCGTGTACTCGCCCACCACGACGACGAAGGTCTCGCCCGCTCCCCAGATTCCCCGAAGATTTACGCTGGTGGGCATGTCCAGTTCGGTCCAGCCCATGCCGTTGAATTCCAGGAGGGTACCCGAATCGCCCACGGCCAGAATGTGGTCCGACCCCGTTCCCCAAATTCCGTACAGGTCATGGAGGGTCGGGCTGGGCTGCGGCGCCCAGGAGCCGCCGTTGAAGTGGACGATATTGCCGTCATTGCCAACGCCGTAGAGGTCATCCCACATGGCACCCCAGAGGTCATGGATTGGGATGACCACGCCGGTGTTCGCCTCGGTCCAGACGTCGGCCTCGTGGTAATACATCGAGTCGTCGTCCAGCTCCTCTATCCCGGACAGCAGGGTATAGGAGTGGGGCCCGGCCGCTGAGCCGTTGGTGATCGCCATACCGAGGAACGCGTACTCCGCTCCCTCGAAGTCGCCGGTCAGGGTATCCGGGAGGTGCTCGAAGGATATCTCCTTATCCTCGAACAGGAACTTGTACGGCATCTCGAAGAACTCGAAGACGCCGTCGGAGCCGAAATCGATATACGACCGGGCGAGGAGGACATCGGGGCCGTCCCAGTCCAGGGGCGCGTTGTCGAAGCCGAGATCCACCTGGCGGTTCATGGGCGTGGAGAGCCATATGTTCACGTCCTGGATGAGCTGGCCGGGGCTGGCCGCCATGACGTGTCGTGCTACGCCGATCGCGTATGGAATCATCTCGGGGCGCCCGTCGGACTTCCAGCATTGGTGGTCGATACACTCGCTGTCTCCGAAGAGGCAGGGGTAGGTGTCCTCGGGCTGGCACAGGGGCATGATCCCGCCGACGCAGACCACAGCAACCTCGCCGAAGGGAGAGACCAGGTGGTACTCGCCCGTCGCCATGTCCACCACAGCGCCGGGGCCGTTGTCAGGCGTCTCCGCCAGGAAGTGGCCCTTGGTGGTGTAGCAGACCGCCTGCTTGGTGCCGCCCAACGGCACGCAATTCCCGAACTCGCTGTCCGCGCTAACGTCCTTGCAGCCGTAGCCCACCGGGCAGTCCCCGTCGTCGTTGCACGGGGTCAGGCAGTAGTTGCCCATCTCTCCCAGCTTCAGGCAGACGTTGTACTCGTCGCCACAGTCGTCGTCGGTCGCACATGGGTCGCAGAGGTAGGGGATCGGTCCGTCGTAGTCGCACTCGCCGGGGGGCACCACCACGTACTTCTCGAAGCCGTGGACCCGTCCGGTGATCTGGGGCGGCTGCACACCCGGCGGGGGCGAGCCCATGGACGAGCAGTTGTATGACATGTAGAGGGTCACGTTGGTCGCGTTGTACTCCACCACCGAAGCGTTCGCGTAGCACTCCTTGGAGCCGGTGACCATCTGTTCGCCCATGAGATCAGGGCCGGAGAAGGTCACCTGCCCGCTCAGGTTGGTGTAGCCCTGGTTGGGGGTGTCAGGGTCGGTCCAGAGCATCACGAAAACATCGCCGAGGGGAGCGCCGGTGCCCGCGTCGAGGACAGTGACATTAACCGTGCCCTCCACTGGTCCACCCCAGGTCCCGCCGTAGAAGCTCAGGGGATCGAAGTAGGTGAAGGACATGGGCAGGGTGGCCTGGCCCAGGCCGGTGGTGACGCTCACGTCTACGGTTCCCGGAGGGCCGGGGGGGGTCTTGGCGGTGACCAGGGTAGCCGAGTGGATCACCACATGGGAGCAGGGCATCCCCGCGACAAAGACGTCCACGTCCACGACAAAGCCGGAACCGATCAGCTTGATGTAGGTCCCGCCGGCGACGGAGCCCGCGGAGGGGTCCACCACGTAGATGGCCGTGGGGCCCTCGTAGACGAACCCGCCGGCCAGGACGCCGCTCTTGCCCCCGGAGGTCACTGTGACATCCACCGCCCCGGGGCTCCCCGGCGGGGTGACCACCTGGAGTGTCTCCGCATCGATGAAGGTCACGGAGAGCGCGGGCAACGCGCCCACGATGACCTGTGCGTCGGCCCCGAAGCTGCTGCCGGTGATCAGCGCGGAGGTCCCACCCGAGGTGGGGCCGTGGTCCGGCGTCATGGCCAGGACATCGAGGCTGTCCAGGTAGAGGTAGCCGCCGGGCAGGAGATCCTGACCCGAGGAGTTCATAAGGGTGACGTCAGTCGCACCCGGGGGACCAGGCGGGGTGACGGCCTTGATCACAGCGGCCGAGGGATCGACCATTAGGACCTCGGCGAGCTTGTTGCCGAAGAGCAGGGTGGTGTCCTCCACGTCCGTGAGGCCGAAGGCCGCTACCACTACCTCCTCACCACCTGAGGAGGGGCCGTACGCGGGCTGAACCCCGAGAAGCTGCAGGCCCACTGGCGGATCCTCGAGGGAGTAGTAGGTGAAGGCCCCGGCAAGCTCTGTGATGCCATAGGGGGTGGTAACCTTCAGGTCAACGGGGCCGACCTGGCCCGACGGCGTGGTGATCTCCAGATGATTCCAGTCCAGGAAGGAGACCTTCTCCGGCGGGATGCCACCCAGGAGGACCGTTGCTTCGGGATCAGCACCGTCCATGCTGATAACCACCTGCGTACCCCCGGTGACCGGACCCGCCGCGGGGGTGAGAGACTTGATCTCCGGGTAGTCGAAGTAGGTGTAGCCATGGAGGAGCTGCCCCACGCCCTTGGAGTTGGACACGAAAACGTTCGCTGGCCCCGTGGTCCCCGGCGGTGTGATCGCGAGGATCTGCGAGTCGTCCAGAACCTGTACGTCGATGGCCTCCCTATCTCCTATGAGGAGGTGAGAGCCACCGGTGAAGCCCATGCCGTTCACCACCACGGGCATGCCGCCCGAGGTGGGGCCGAGGGGCGGATCCACCTCGTAGATCGCTACCTCGTTGTAGTAGAGGAAGCCATCCACCTTGGTCGCTACCTGCTCGTCGGGGAGCACCACGATGACGTCTACAAGCCCCGGAAAATTGGACGGGGTCGTGAGGGACACGGTCTCCGACGAAATGATGAAGACCTGCGGTGCCCAGGCCTCGCCGAAGCGAACCATGAGGCCATCCGCGAAGCCGCGGCCCTTGAGCATCACCTGCTCACCGCCGGTCGTCTTTCCCGTCCCGGGCTCCACCGACAGAAGGGCGAGCGCCTCCTTGACGTCGCCGCCGCCTCCGTCCACGAGCCAGAGGTCGAGGGGCGCGCCGCGGTCTTCGAGGGTGTCCATCGGCATCCCGTCGAGGTCACCGACGTCGTGTTCGATGCCGTCGTGCTCCGTGACGTCCGACACGCCGATATCAGCGCCACCGTCTCCGCCGCCGTTGCCACCGCAAGCGATGAACGCAACCGCCAAAATAAAGGTCAGGGTGATCCGCATTACATTCATGGAGACCTCCATCACTCCCCGGGCTCCTTGATCAGGCCCAGGTCCTTGATATCCAGTCCCGCTGGATAGCCGTAGGAGACGTACTGGTCATAGCCGTAGACGTAGACGCTGACAGGCTTGTTTGCGTAGATCCGGTGGGTCCCGTCGGTGATGGGGAACTTCGCTGTCTTGAACTCGCCGCTCATGTACCAGGACCATTCGTCCTCTGCAATCATCGGACAGGTCTCAGGGATCAGTTCAGGGTTGAGCTCGGGGCAGTCCAACCAGGCCTCAGCGTCCTTGGGCGCGACCACGGTGACGTAGTCCAGCTCGTACTTGTTCGGGGCCAGGAAGATGTAGTCCTGGCGAAACTGCTCCACAGGCACCAGCAGGATGAAAGCCGGGTCGCCGATCCCCGCGTCCGTGGGTCCGGGGATGCCCCCCACGTTGGGATCCGGCGCTTGCTCCGAAGCCAGGAACTGGCCCACGAGGATCGGCTTCGTGCCCATTATCTCGAAGTTCGTGTCCGACTCGAAGTCCACCCACTCACCGCGGTTGAGCACCGGAATGTTCACCTGAACCGGGAGGGTCGTGACGAGGGTGTTGTTCTCCGCGGCCATGATCCGGTAGACATCGCGCTCGCCGCCCCGGGGATAGGTCTTGGACGCAACATAGTGTGTGCCCCAGCTCTTCACCGGGAAGAGCTGCTGCTCCAAATGATCCGCACAGCAGGTGTTAAAGCCCGCCGCGGTGCAGTCCTCGTTGCCGTCACACTTGGTCTCGCCGTCCCACTCACAGACCCCTTCGTCCGCTCCCTCGTCGATGAGGCAATGGTTTGTGTTCGGCGCGTTGGCGGCCTCGGAGCCACCGAAGACGATCACGTCCCGACTGGCCAGGACCATGGAACCGGTCAGGTCCGCGCCGATGTCGTCGGTCTCGATGTTGAGGACATCGAACTGCTCCAGGTCGAAGGAGATCGTATCGCCGGCCTCTAGATGCGGGATCGGCTCGCCGGTCTTCTCGTTGGTCCCCACCAGGGTCGACGCGGTGACGTCCACGGTGACATGGGTGATGCCCTCACGGACCGCGGTCACCGTCAGGTAGGAGCGCAGTTCGTGGAAGGTCTGCTCCCGAGTCATGATAAAGTAGTACTTGCCCGCGACGTTCTCCGGCAGGAGAAGAGAAGCGTCGTTGCT
The DNA here is from genome assembly GCA_964406905.1 of uncultured Myxococcales bacterium. GTDB lineage: Bacteria > Myxococcota_A > UBA9042 > CAIXZC01 > CAIXZC01 > CAZNWW01. Next base: position 5,939 of record CAYOTU010000096.1, read on the forward strand.
GAAGACATCCACGTTCTGGAGCGGATTGAACTGGTAGGCAATGATTGGGATCGAGGCGCGTATTCGGTAGGCCAGGGGCGCCACGACGGTTCCGTCCGCATCCCGCCGGGGCAGATTATAGATGCGAAGCTGGCCGGGCTGGAGCGGCGTCGTGGGAAAAGGGTTGTCGTCGGAGTCGAAGAGGATCTCCCCCTCGATTCCCGAGATCGTCACCGTCGTCGGATACTTTATGCTGGGGTTGGATACCACCACGGAGAACTGGGAGCCCGCCGCGTCGTAGAAGCCCGTGCGTCCACCGGGGACGAACGCGTTGTCCAGGTCCACGGACCAGAAGTCACAGCCCATGTAGATACCACGCTTGAGGTTGATCTCGCAGAGCGTCACGCACGCGTTCTCCACGCAGACCATGCCGGTGATGCTGCCGTTGCAGTTGGAGAACTCGACCCACCCGGAGCCGTCCTCAGCGCAGATCAGAATCACGTCGTCGTCCTGGCACTTCTTCTGGCCGGGCTTGCACTCTGTACAAGAACCTTCGGGGTTCCCCGCACCTGACAGACAGAGGGTTTGCTCCCCGTCCACGTTGAAGCAGTCCTGCGCGACCCAGCCCGTGCCGTCCTCTGCACAGACGAAGATCCCCTGCTGGTTGTCGGTGCAACCGTTGGTCTGGTCGGCACAGCACACGATCGCACCGCCGATCTCGCAGCCGGCCGCGGTCTCATCGTCCCCATCGGGAGTCACTTCATCGGGGATCGCAATCGTGTCATGATTCCCGCTGGAGTCTTCGGGCAAGGGATCCTGGCTGCCCCCGCACCCGACAGAGGTAATAAAAAGAGCAAGCAGGAGCAACAAAATCGGTTTCCGCATCCCAGCCACCAGTCCATTTTTGCGTCGAGAACTCTGGCCATTCATTTGGCATAGCACGTTATTTTGAGTCTACTCATGCGCGGGTGCGCGTGTCAATGTAGATAGACATCCCTGGGCCAATCGCTAGAATGGTTCATCGTCGCCTATTCTTACCAAAGCCCTGGCTGAAAGGGACCGGTCATACTCCCGAACAAATCGCTCTGGCCGATACTCTCATCGAGCATCTGGATCTGCAGTAGGTCGCCCAACCCGACTTCTTATATCGCAGGCACTCAACACTTCTTTTTTTGCATTATCTCTTTGTGTTACATCTCACTTTGCAACACATTTGATTGGCAGCACAGGCGGGCTCTCCTCCGCTGCCTGCCAGATCGGGGCAGCGCTCTCGACGACGATGCCCCCGGACGCGCCGGTCCGGATCATGAAGGCCCCGCCAACTGAGGGTTCTCGTATCCTCTCATGCCACGCCGGGGTGGCAAGATCCTCCGCAGTCGGGCACCTCCCGGTTCGACGTGCCTCCTGGAGAACCGCCACCTGGAGACGAAGCGCGGCCAGAAAAAAGGACCGAACCGTGTAGCCTGGGACATAGGTTTCGAAGGACACGGACAACATCTCCTGGACGAGCTCCGTGAGATGTCGCCGCCAAGCCTCCCAGGGGGACGGTGCGATGAGGGTCTGGAGGATACGCAACCAGCCCGGGATCGACCGCCGAACCATCACGGCCTCGGTCATGGCCCGCAGGCCCAGGTAGCACTCCGCCAGGGTTGCGCCTTCAGGACATGCCTCGCTATAACGCAGGCCCAGATCCATGATGGCAGCGAGGATAAAGCGTCGCTCCTGGCCGGGAGTGACCAGGGGGAGGAGAGCCGGTTCGTAGTCAGCGGGCGGCGTCTGGTTGCCGACGGAGTAGCCCCCCGGCGGTGCCCAGCCGGGCTCCCGAAGCAAAGGCAGGCCAGCTTCATAAGCCAGCCAGGTGATGTCTGCTACGATGGATCTCTGCAAGGACGGTTCGGTCTCGATGAGCTGTCCGAGGCCCCGCCGGATGCGGGCGAGATCCTCGTCAGTGAGTTCAGGCCGGGCCAGGAGCTGGGGCAAATCGTTGGACAGGATCTCCCGGATCACGGAAGTCGCCAGCATCGTCATTACTAATGGGGCCCCGCCACGGCCCAGATCCTGGGCAAAGCGAACGATATCGAGGAATCGGTCAGCAGCCTCCCCGGTGCGACCGGACAGGACCACGAGCGCTGCGAGATGCCGGGCAGCGCGAAGGATCCTTTGGGTGCCCCTCAGGCCAGGCATGGGTCGGCGGCCCGGGAGGTAGGGAGAGCAGGCATCATCGTGCGCAGTAGCACGCTCTATCGCCGGGGGGAGAGACGCACAGACCTTGGAGAAACGGGCCATGAGCCCTGTCTGGCGCTCGTTGGCCGCGTCGGGGGGACCGAAGAGGACGTCATCGAACTGCTGGATGAAGTCGTAGCACTCCCTCAGCCCGTCGTTCCCCTCCACGACGCCGACGATATCCGTATCAGCGAGCCCCGCAGCGGACCGTCCGCGCAGGACGGGCCGGACACAAGTGCGGGTACGGTTGCCCTCGATTTCTGCCAGCAGACGGGCCTCGATCGCGGCGATCTCGGAGTCTGAGATCAAGGGAGGAAGCCCCCCGACCGCTACCGAGGGCAGGAGGGCAATAAGCAACAGCAGGGAAAAACGGCTCATCAGGAGGAACCGGAAGGGTCTTCAGGGGCCTCGAGGGGGAGTTGGGGCGTGGCCTCTTCTTCCGGCTCGTAGCAATGGCGACAGCGTGCCTCGTACATGCCCACTGCGCCGACCTCGACGCGCTCGCCAGACCCGCTGAGCCGCTGGCTACGGCTGGCCGGTCCGCCGCAACGCATGCACACGGCGAGGGTCTTGGTGACGTACTCTGCAACGGCCATGAGCTGTGGCACGGGGTCGAAGGGCTCGCCCCGGAAATCCTGGTCGAGCCCAGCGACGATCACCCGCTTGCCCATGTTGGCCAGGCGCTGGCAGAGACGAACCACGCCTTGGTCGAAGAACTGGACCTCGTCGATGGCCACCACGTCAACCCGCTCGTCCAGACGCTCCCAGATGTCAGCGGAGGTCTGGACCACCACAGCGGGCAGCTTCATGTCGCTGTGGGAGACGATCTGGGTCTTGTCATAGCGATCGTCGATCCGCGGCTTGAATATCTGGATACGCTGGTGTGCGAACTGCACCCGCCGCAGGCGACGAATCAGCTCCTCGCTCTTGCCGCTGAACATCGGGCCGCAGATGACCTCGATATGCCCGCGCCATACCATCGGGAAATGTTGCATCATGTGGAAAGCCTCCTGGCCAGGACAAACCTATCGGGTCAGGAGAGCGCTCGTCAAGCTCGCGTTCAAGGATTCACGGATCGGCGTCGCAGGTGGATAGATTATTCTGACCAGCCTCCTTATTGTGCGGGTAAGACCTGCTCGACATGGACCATTTCAATATCCTGGTCTGGGATTGGATCCGTGGCGTACCAAAGGCAGGGCACGACTGTACGACCATCGACGTGGGGAAAACGCTTGATCTTTGATCGCAATTCCTTTGCAACCCGATGTGCGGCCCCCGGCGGGAGCCCCAGCTTCACCTCCCCGACCAAAAGCGCCTCCCCGTCCTCAGACTCGGCCACGACATCGATTTCCATGGGGCGACCATCGAGCCCCTTCCCCCACCAACGCTTGGCGGGTCTCCACCCCTGCCCTGCGATGTCGAGGTACGCTACCGAGTCCCTGGCAAGACGCTCCCATACCGGTCCGAGGAAATCCCGGAACCCTGCGCGGACCTCACGCTCCACCTCCGCCACCTGTCCCATCGCCAGCCGGGAGCGGTTCGGATCGACGAACCGGAACCAGAACGATAGGAACGGATCCGCTATGTGGTAGAGGGACTGTCGACTCTTGCGCTCAGAAACCCCAAAGGGCAGCTCCCGGCGCACGAGCCCCATCTCGATCAGCCGATTGAGCGGCCGAGACAGCGACGTGGGCGGTTTCTCCAGGCGCCGGGCCATCGCGGTAACCTTCTGGCGTCCCTGTCCGATCACCGCCAGAAGAGAGGAGGCCTGGGTAGTCTCCCGCAGATCGTCCAGGAGCAGGCTCGCTGGTTCCCGATGGACGACGCCCATGGGGTCGAGCACCAGATGCCGTACGGCCGCCCAGTTGGTATCGAAATCCCCGGCGAGTTCCCAATAGCGCGGGACCCCGCCCCAGATCGCCCATGCCTCCAGGGCGCTGACGGGCTCCTTCAGCCTCAGGCCGGCCCGCAGGAATCGCGGCGCCAGGGGCGCTATCTCCAGCACCTCCTCGCTACGGCCGTACAGGGGCGCGGTTCGGTCGAGCACGAGCCCGAGCATCATCCGCTGGGAGGAACCGCTCAACGCGATATGCAGACCAGCTTCGGCTCCTGCGTCAATATGCTTCTGAAGGAGACTGGGCAGCTCGGGCGCAGCGACCGCCAGGGCCGGGAATTCATCCAGCGCGAACACAGCGCCGGCCGGCCCCTCCCGCCACCATCTCTCCAGCAGCGCTTCCCAGTCCGGGTAGTCCACCTTCTCGAACCCGGGGACCAGATCCGCTATTGCCCGGGCCAAGCTGCGACGCTGCAACACGCCG
>CAYOTU010000097.1:0-10456 GCA_964406905.1 uncultured Myxococcales bacterium
AGGCGAGGACGACCATGGATGTGGCGCACTTTGGACAAGTGAGCACGTCGATGTCCAAAACGCGGAGGAGAATATGGGAACACCCTCTTAGATGAAAAGTCCTTTTCGTCAAAGGGCTTGCGCACGGCAATGTTGCAGTGTCGGGGTAAGTTTCGTCAAAACACGTAACGATGACAGGGCAAAACTTATGTCTGCTTGTAATGATGTCGGGGTAACGGGCCGAGGATGACGATAGTGACGGCAGGCGGAGAGCCGCGGGTCATGGCCCGGGGTATTCAGTGGGGCCGTGAATTAAGAAGAGGAGATCCTCGACCGCTTTGAAGGTCTCCTCCTCCGTGGGCGCATCGATGAAAGCGGTCAGCGCTGCTTTTACCTCGGCTTGATCGTCCGGGTGGAAGTTGTGCAGGAGATCCCGGGCCATCTCGACCAGCGGGTGCGGGGCAGCGGAGGGCTCGGTGGCTTCAGGGGTCGGGGGAGGCGCTGCTTTTCCGGGGGCCGGGGTCAAGGATTCGACCTCGGGGATCTCGTGGAAGCGCTTCTGGATGGCGGCAGCGAGTTGGGGGAGGGTCGCAGCGTCGGTCTGCAGGATGATCCGTGCCGGGGTCACGTTCTCTTCGGCGACGAACCGCTCCATCACCGCTACGAAGCGCTCCATTTCCGGCTGGAGGAGGGCTTCGGCTTTCTCTTTGGTCAGATCCAGCTCCAGGCTTCGGGGGGTTCCGTCGATGGTGGCGAGGGCCTTCTCGTGGATTGTGACTGCCGGTGCGCTTGCCAGCGTTAGGCGCGCGACTTCGGCCGCGCGCCACAGCCGTGTCCAACTCGTGGTCGAGGTGTGCAGGTCGGCTCCGTGGAGAGCCAGGAAGACATCGGCGAAGAAGCCGGCCAAGCGTTCGGTCAGGTCGCCGCTGCCCATGGTGAGGTCATGGTGGCGGGTGCGGTCCTCTTCCGGGCCGGAGAGGGTCAGGGAGAACTCGCTCTCCTCCAGAACGCAGCGCAGCTCCCAGTGGTTCTGTACGTGCGCTTTCATCGCTTCGCCTCAAAAAATGCAGCGAGCCAGGCGTCGGGGCCCGCGTATCCGCGTTCCTTCGTGGCGGAGTCGACGAGCCCCTGCACTGAGAGTGTCTTCTGGATTCCGATGGTCATGAAGGTCCGCCAGATCGGATCCTTGATGAGCCGGAACGCGTTGCGTAGAGCCTCGAAGCGCTCAGGCTCTGTTTCGGGCGAGATGCCGCGGAGCTTCTTCACGTAAGCGGCGCGGATTTCCTCGTCAGTGGTATTTATTGAGACCCCGAGGAGGGTCCAGGGATCCGACGACAGCGGCTGGCGCTTGGTTCTGGCTTCGTTCATCGCTTTTTCTTCTTCTTCTTCTTTTTCTGGAGCTTCTTCTGCTTCTTCTTGTGCAGGCTCTGGCGTTTTCGTTCGCTGCGCGCCCGGTCACGTCGTTCCGGGGTCTCCACCCACCGGGGCTCTTCCCGGTAGCTCGGCGGGTCGTCCTCGTAGGGGTATCCGTCGTCCCCGTCTTCGTCCCCGTCCCAGGATTCGTCGAACTCCTCTTCCTCTTCCTCTTCCCAGTGCTTGCCGAATTCCTCGTTCGGCTCCTCTGCTTCGAGCTCCCGCATCCGTCGGCAGCGGGCGCAATCGCACTCCGCGGGCAGGTAGCGGTAGGGTCCCTCGTGGCGGTCATCTCCCCGACCTTTCGGGACTTTCGGGCTGTTCAGCTCCTGCAGGACCAGCTCCGCGACGTCTTCCTGGCCGAACACCAGAGCCGTGGCGTCGAGCATCTCATCCGCGTCCTCAGGGGACCTCCAGATTTCCCGACTGGCCTGGTTGCGCATTTTTGTCCGGAGCGCCGGATCACTGCCCTGTGTCGAGAGAGCCGCCGCGTAGTACCAGCAGGCACGACACCGATACCTATGTATCCATCTATCCATGGTGAGAGCACGGAGGAAGAGATAGCGCGCCGTGTTTTGGCCCGACGCCAAGCCCACTCCCGACACGGCGAATCGGAGGTTCCTTTCATCGACATTTGTCGCAAGATGGGTCAGAAACCCCAACTCCTCACCGGAGAGCGAATGGCCGCGCTTGGTGATAGCGCTGGCCAGGTTCGCTAAGTTCCAGTTCCTTGGAAAGCGGTAATCCAGAGACAGGAAGCAGCGGAGCCGATTGCCCCACAAGAGCGCGTCCAGTATGTCGTCGCCGCTCGTCTGGCCGGGCTTGTTCGGCAACATCACTCCGCTCTGTTTCAACCCCGCGGCACGGGCAACGTCGCCCAGCAGCGCGCGTACCGTTTCGACACCGATGTCCTCAGCAAGGGCTATGCTCTCGGTCGTCGCGCCGATCGGATCGTCGGTCCTGGTCCCGTGGGCCCACCGGAGCGCGGCGAGGACGACCCCAAGATGCTTGTCCGCAGCGAGGGGATGGCGCTTCAGTTCCTCGATGTCTTCCTTCGCCAAGGCGGCCTACCGGTCCTTCAGGCGCTTGAGCGTTCGGGAGACGAGGAGTTGACAGTGAGATCGGTCGAACTCCTCGCTGTCCGCACCTAGACGACGGGCAGCGCCCAGGTGTCGCATTGCCTTGGTGAAAGCCCCCCGCGCCTTGGCGAGGCGGTACAGATGTAGCTGCGGCCCCGGGTCCAGGGGCTGCTCCCGCGCCCAGAGCTCCGTCAGAATGTCCGCGCTCTTGGGAGCGCAGGGCAAGTCCGTCGGGTTCAGCCAGTGGACCAACTCGTCCGTCAGGTGTTCGTTCGGATCCTCCTCGATGAACCGGGTGAATTGCTGTGCGGTGTTCGAGAGCTTGATCAGGTAGCTGTTCAGCGCGTCGCCCTTCGGGGGGGCGACGCCCAGCATCCGGGCGACGTTGGATTCTCGGTATATGCCGCAGAACCTTTTCATGTCGTTGTTGAAGTAATAGTCAGTCTGGCGGACGGCGCTATGGGTCAGATGGATGATATGGATCGCAATCGCCGCCCGCTCCTCCCGCGGGAGGCGGACCGGGCGCTCTGTCCAGGCGTCTCCCAGCGCGATGTCCCAGTACGCCAGGCAGAAAACCGGGGGGAGAAACCCCTCGGCCAGGCGGGCGCATGTCTTCCAGAACGCGGCGTCGTACCGGAGCGGCTTCGCCAGGTTGCCCGCCATGACCTCGACCGGCATCTGGGCAGAGAGACCCACCTGGAGGATTCGGGTCTGGAGCGCGTCCAGGAGCTCGGGCTGCTCCCTCTTGGTTCTGACCATGAGCGCGGCGGCCCGATCCTTCCATGTCTGGAGGTCGCCCGAGCGCAGGGCCTCCTCGGCCGCGGCGGCCTTATCCTCGAGGACTGGGCTCCCCGCGCCGGTGATCTTTTTCCTGAGCAGGGTGTCTGCCCCGTTCGGCGCCTTGTACCCCGCTCCGTCCAGCAGGGCCGTCAGGACCGGCACGAGCCGCGCCGCCGCGCTGCCCGCGGGGATCATGGCCAGGGCCCGCTGGCAGTGGTCGTCTTCGTAGCGGTAGAAATGCGCTATGCCGCGTACCAAAGCCTTCCAAGGGGCCAGGGGGCTGGACCGGGGGACCTCGTAGAGCCGTATCTCGTCGGGCGTGACAGGGCCGGTGGTGACAGCGCAGAACGCGTCCCTGAGGATAGCGGCCTGGTGCCTGAGGGGATGCTCAGCGGGGAGATCCGCGTCCACCGAGATCGCCGCGGCGAGGGCCTCCTCGGTTCCCACGGGCACAGGCTCCCGGAGGACGGAGCGGACCTCTCCGGCCTTTGCCACGGCCGCCTTTCGTTTCTTTCTGCGCTGGCGAGACTTGCTCATGGTCCCCCGGCTCTGTTTCGGTCTGTTCCCTTCATGCGCGGTATCGTTCCTGCTGTCAAGTCGGTTTCGACGACGGTGCCAGAAGCTCCGGCGGCAGGAAGCGGGCGAAGCGTCCGCGGCTGCGGCGTGGGGCGAACGCGGCCACGCCGGCATCCGTGCCCGCGGCGCGGGCCACGAGCTGTCCCCGCCGCCCCTCGGAGACAGCCCAGCTTCGTCCTCCCAGGACAACGGTTCCGCCGCGTCGCGGGTCCCACGAGACCTCCCCGAGGGGCTTCCCCGTGGCCTGATCCACCACCTGCGCGGTGCGGGGCTCGTCGATGTTGGTGTGGATGGTCCCTTTCTCTCCCATGTCCATCACGGTCTCCCCCGCGGCCAGCCGTCCCCGGCCCGCGCTGCGAAGAAGCCCCTGGGAGACCAGGTGGTCCGTGATAGCGCTGAACTGAGCTGGTGAGCAGAGGGGCTCGACCCGCTCATGCAGGTCCTCGACCGATCGTCCCCTGGGCGCGGCGAAGACCATGGAGAGGAGCTGCTGCACCACGACCGAGAGGTCTGGTGGCGTTGGGGTTATGGTAATGGCGTCTTCGGGAGCCAGGTACTCTTCGAATACGGCGGCCTCCATGGGACCAGCGGCGATCCCTACTGAAAAGATCCGGTCTTCCCTACGGCAGCCCCGCCCGACCCGTTGGTAAAAGGCCTCCCTGGTCGGCGGTGCCTCGTGGAGGATGATCGCGTCGAGGTCCCCGATGTCCACGCCGATTTCAAGGGTCATAGTGGCGAAGCAGAGCGCTACGCGGGCCTCACGCAGCCCGGCCTCGACCTCCCGGCGGAGCGCCGCGGCGAGGCTGCCGTGGTGGACCGAGATCCGGTCCCGGGGCCAGAGGCGTTGTTCATCGGCTTCACGGGCGAGACGCTCGCAGTCCCGTCGCGAGTTACAGAAGACCAACACCTTATGGCGCTTTGCGGCTCTGCATTGCTTGATCGCGTCGTCGAGGTCGCCCGCAAGCGCGAAGTCAATCGCCCTGGCCCGGCCGCTCGTGCAGATCACCGCGTCGCCGATGTAGCGCGCTGCCAGGGCCGGCGGATCGGCCACCGTGGCTGAGAGGATCACCCGGTGGGGCGGCGCCCTGAGGTGGTCCCCCACGAGGCGGCGCAGCAGCACACGGAGTTGGTCCCCTCGTGGGGTGCCGTCAAGCAGGTGTAGTTCATCAAGGACAACGGTCCGCACGGAGTTTTTGAAAAGATCCCGTCGCCGGCAGAGCAGGGAGTCCAACGACTCGGGCGTGGTGAAGAGCGCGCGTGGCGGGACCGCAGGGAGGTGTGCGCGGTCCGAAGTGCGGAACGCTGCCGGGACGCCGAGGCTCCCCAGGAGGTCGCGAAACCGCCGGTCCATGTCCGCCACAAGCGCGCGGGTGGGGATTACCCACAGGAGCCCGGCTCCCTCCCCGCCGTTGTCGATGAGGTCTCGGATGGCGGGCGCCAGGGCGGCCTCGGATTTGCCGCTGGCCGTGGGGGAGGTGAGCACCGCGTCCCGCCGGTCCAGGAGCACGGGCATTGCCTCTGCCTGGATTGGGGTGACGCGGCCGAAGCCGCCGAAGATCGGGCTCCAGAGGTCGCCCAGACCTCGTTGGATTCGGCGTGTTCGCTCGCGAACCGCGTCCATTTAGAAAGTTCGGTAGGCCTCGACGGCCTCCAGGGGCTCGCCGGGGTGGTGGCGGATGAAGTCCAGGACCTCCACCGTGGCCTTTCCGAACGCGCGGATCGAGCCGGCCCGGAACGCGTCCATGAGGACAGCGTCCACGAGCCAGCGGTCCAGATGCCTGGGAGGCCGGACATGGTACAGCTCAGCGTACGACGCTGTGATGTTTCGGAACAGGGTCTGGAGCGCGCCGTGCTCCAGGTCTGAGAGCTGTACCCGCGGCTGTCCGTCGCGCCACTCGGCCAGATGGCCGGAGACGCGGCACTCGGTGAGCGCCAGAACCACCTTGAGGTGGGAGGGACGCCCAGCGGTGTAGGGAACGTCCGGGTGGTGGCCCGAGTAGACCAGGCCGGTGCGCGTCCCCCGGCGGGTCCCCTTCTCGTCCCGCCTCGTGGTCTCTTCCAGATCCGGGTCGTCGTTGGCCGTGAGTGAGAGCCCCCGCAGGAAGTTCAGGGTGCGCAGCCAATGGTAATGGTAGCGCCGGACCTCAGCGGTCTCGACTTCGTCAACCAGGAGGACGAGCCCCCTCAGCCCGAGATCCTCGGAGACGAACCGTGAGATGGCGCTCAGCAGGTTGCACGAGATGTTCGCTACGGTGGTGAAGTCCAGGGCCGAGGGTATGAGCTTTGACTCAGAGCGCTCCCCCAGGAGGCCCCCCCAGTCCGCCTCAGTGTCCTCGCCCGCGCGAATCTTCTCAAGGAGCGCGCCCAGGAAGGGATGCCCGTCCAGGCTCGTCGTCTCAATTGTCCCTTCAGCGACGAGGCACAGCGCGTGGCGAATGTCGAGGACCGCGCCGTCACGCGGGATGCGCAGTGCGGCCATGACCGAACGGTAAAAGCGCAGAGGGAACGACGCGTTCTCCTGGCCGGGGTCCACTCGGACCTGGGCCACAGCGAAGCCGGCCTCCTCGGCCATGCCCCGAACGCACCTCAGCAGGTGGGTCTTCCCCGCTCCGTACCTCCCCTCCACGAGAAGGGATCCGTGCTCCTCGTTGTCCAGCCAGCTCTGGAGCGCTGTCATTTCTTTATCCCGCCCGACGGTCCACGCGCGCAGCTCAGCGTCGGGTACGATCCCGAGGCGGAGGCTCTCGATCAGGCTACGCTTGGCCAGGTTTTTTTCGTCAGGCGCGTCGTTCGTTGTGTCCCGCGGCGCCGGCTCCTGTGGGGCCTCCATGGTCTCCAGGTCCACGGCAGGAACCCAGACGGCGAAACCTCCGAAGTCCACCCGGGCCTCGAAGCCCCCGAAGCGGGTCTCCAGGATCTCCCCCTCGCCGAAGCGGGGGTGCAGGGTCCGTACGCGTGTCCCGGCCATTAGTTTCCTCCCTGAAGGAAGCCGTCCACGACCTTCGTGGCCCAGGCCTTGTCCCTGAGCGTGTCCGGGGCCCGGCGCAACTCTTCAAAGGTGCGCACGATGGCCTGCACGAAGATGCGGCGGTAGCTCACGTCAGCGAAGCGCACCGCCTCCACCGCCTCAGCCATGATGGGGATGAGTCGCTCGGTCGCTGCGTCGGGGAGGGAGGTGTCGTACGCTATCTCATAGACCCGGCGGAGCCGACGACCGATCGCTGCCAGATGCGGCGCTGGGTCCTTGACGAGGCCCTCTAGCCGGATCGTGACGCCGCTGGGGTTGTGGAAGTCGAAGAGCGTGGCGGTGCGCTGCTTCAGCGCCTCGTAGACGCCGGTTTTCCCGTCGAAGAAGCGCAGGTCCGGGATCGCGTAGGCCACGAACGCGCCCGGCAGGGTGCCGCGGGCGGTTTCGTCGATCAGCTCCCGCAGGTTGCTGAGCATCAGCTCCTTCTGACGGCCGGACATGGACGGCATCCGCTCGGCCTCGTCGAAGAGGATCACGAGCCCCTTGAAGCCGGCCTGCCGTACCCACTGGGCCAGGCAGCGCAGGGTGGCGAACGCGTTGGAGCGGTCGATGGGCGCGAGGATCCCGTACTCCCGGTGCTGGTGGCGGTCATAGCCCTCCGCGGAGAGCCAGCTGGTCAATTTCTGCGCTGTATCCTCGTCTCCGACGAAGAGGGCCTTGAGGATGCGGCGGATCGCGCGCTGGACGCCCATGCTCTCCAGGTCCCGCGCGGAGTCCGCTGCCAGGGACTCGGCCGCTTCCCGCCGCTCCGGCCCCACCTGGGCCCGCCAGCGGCTCACCGCGGTCTTGAACACCGGCATGAGACCCCGGTGGAGATTCCGCCCCTCGGGCATGCACGCTGCGCCCTTTGCGATGGCCCGGTAGACGAGGTCAAGGCGGTGGAACGGGGTCTCTTCGGGGGTCAGGGACACGTAGGAGACGACGTAGCCCTTGCGCCAGGCCAGCTCCTGGAGGAGATAGAGGAAGTGGGTCTTCCCGCCGCCGTAGTTCCCCGCTATCAGCTTGAACGCGCTCCCGCCCATGTCGAGGTAGTCGCTGAAGAATTCCTCATCCAGGAGGCGCAGCGTGTCCTGGAAGCCGTCGGTGAAGTAGGCGGCTCCCCACAGCGGTGGCTGTCCGGAGGAGCCCACCGTGTGGATGATTCGCCGCGCGTCGAACTGAGAGAGATCCTTCATCATGGCCTCTTGCGTAGGTCCAGGGTAGCGTAGTGGGTGCCCTCGCCGCTGAGGCGGCGTGGGATCCAGAGGCTGCGGCCGTCCTTTACGTCCTCGCGGGCCGCTATGCCGAGGGCCAACTCCACGTCGTCCACGCGCCGGGTCTCAAGCCGCGAGAGCTGGTACGCGAACATTGCCTGTCCGTAGGTCTTGAACGCGGCGCGTACCGGGTTGCGCAGGAAACGATCCGGCTGCCGCAGCAGCGCGGTCATGGCCAGGACGTTGCGGATCGGCTGCGGCCCCGGAGTCGGCTCGCCGCCCCGGCGCAGGGCCGCCAGGTCGCGGGCTTGCCTGACCAGGCGCAGGAACTCCTCGTCTGGGAGGGATGCTTCTTCCATCTCCCCCAGGACCTTGGAGACGGCCTCCAGGACCGCGCTCGGCTCCGCGCCGGAGAGCGTCTCAAGGGTCTCAATTCCAGGCCCCCAGTCCAGGCGGATCCGCATCCCCTTCGCTGTGAGGTCGAAGCGCAGGGTGAGGGGGCCGATGGTGACCTCGGGGTAGCGGCCCCGCAGGACCAAGGAGCGCGCACGGGCCGCAGTGTCCAGATCAGCGAGGAGGCGCATGGCCTCACTTTCGGCCCGTTCCCGGGCTTCATCTTCCAGGCGCGCCAGCTCCTCAAGCGCGGTCGTCGTCCCTGCCTCAAGCTCACTATCCCGGAGGCGCTCCAGCAGCTTCCGCAGCCGGACGACCTCAGTGGGGCAGGAGAGCGCAATGTTCTTCCCCTTTCCGAGCGCGCGCAGCACAGCCTTTCCGGCCTCAGAGAGGTCCTTGAGAGTCCGCGCCGAACCATCGATGTCCTTGAGCTGTGCTTTGAGGGTATCCTCGATGGGCTGTTCCGTGCTGTCCGGCATGTTTTGCTCCAATAATTCCCTGGCAGGGTATTGAGGATCCGATCAGTGGTCAAGGCTCTCTATTGGAAAAACGCGGAGGTGCTGTCCGTCTCATATCGTATCCTGTATCTTGTTCCTGTTAACAGGTGAGCTGGATGCAAGAACGAATGACACGCAGGAGGCGCACCACGCAAAGAATCCGTTGCCTGGATGCAGCCGAGGGGCCATGATGGACAAAATCTATCGGGAGGTGCCCCATGAAGAAAATCCTGGTGCTGGCTGTGACCGTTGCGTTCCTTGCCGCGGGCTGCGGCGGCGACAAAAAGGACGAAGCCAAGATGAGCCCGGATCCTGCGAAGCAGGAAGGACGGTCCAGTGGACCGTCCGGCCGGGCGCAAGAGCCTGAGCCTGCGAAGGCTGAGGCGAAGCCTGAGGAGAAGCCAGAGGCCAAGGCTGAGGCCAAGACCGAGGCCAAGGCTGAGGAGAAGGCTGAGGAGAAGGCTGAGGAGAAAGTTGAGGCCAAGGCTGAGGCCAAGGCTGAGGAAAAAGTTGAGGAGAAGGTCGAGACAGAGACGGGAGATGCGGAGACAGGCGAGGCCCTCTGGACAAAGTCCTGCGAGTACGCGACCAAGCTGATCGCCGCGTCCCCGGAAATGAAGGACATGCCTGAGGAGGCCAGGGCCGGTGTCATCAAGGGGCTGCCCAAGCAGTGCATGGCTGAGATGATGCGGGTCTCCCCCGCTGCAGCGGACGAGTCAGCGAAGTGCATGCTCGCGCTCAAGGTGTTCACCAACGATGGCTTCGCAAAATGCGAGCCCAAGGAGGCGGCTCCAGCGCCGGCGCCGGAGGTCAAGGCCGTGGACGAGACTGGCGGCGGCGAGGGCGAAGCCAAGTAGCTTCGGGGCTGGGATCGGGGGGATCCACGGTCGCAGGCTCCCGGCTGGGATCGTTCCAGCCAAGTCTTATGCCAGGCGAAAACTGGCCAGGAATGCTGGTGCGGTGCGGAGACGGAAGAAGGTCAGGGAGCGGGAGACGAGCTGCCCTTCCGCGTCGGTCAGGGTGCCGAAGCATGTGGTGTGCGAGGTCGGCAGGTTCCAGGGGAGGATGTTGACTTTTTCACCAATGAAGCGGTAGCGCGTACCGCTGACCTCGATATCGAACGCGTACCGGATCTTTTTTTCAGTAAAATAGCGTAGCTCCAGGGTGCCGCTGCACGGTGCGTCCTCGCAGAGGCCGCCGACCGTCACCGTGCCCTCCATCTCGTTGATCAAGAACGCGTCGCCGAAGGGGTTGAGGAAGGTGAGCGGGGCCCTTGTGCCCCAGCGTACCCGGAACTCGAAGGGGTGGGTCCCCGGGGGGCCCGAGCCGGGCGAAAACTCGTGGGTCCCGGACATGACCTCGTCTATGGTGAAACCAGGGAGGCGGGAAAGAAGCTGTTTCAAGGGCATGGGTGACCTCCTTGTGATTGCACGGTCGTCAAGCTCCCGGTTCGGTTTGATTGCACGGTCGTCAAGCTCCCGGTTCAGAGGGATCAATGCTTTGCGAGGAGCCGCTCGC
>CAYOTU010000098.1:0-10443 GCA_964406905.1 uncultured Myxococcales bacterium
CACCGGTTGCCAGCGTCCGTTGGACGCTACGCGCCATGCCCGGCGCACTCGGGTGCGGCATCCGCTGTGCGAAGTCCGCCAGGGACCAGATCGACGCATCGTAGGGCTCGACGAAGCGACGGATGTACTTCCAGACGGGGCGATAGGGACGGCTCGCGTCGATGTGGCAGCGCCAGATCCAGGGGCCCCGACGATTCGGGCAGAAGGAAAGCAGGGGAGCGGGCTGCGGGTCATGGATGATCACGAGGTCCGCGTCCTCCAGCGCCGGCCGGAGCACCTCTGCGTTGCGCTCGTTCGTCTCTTCGAAGGCCCGCAACAGATGTTCGGGGACATCCACCGCGTTCCCCTGGAAACCATTGTGGAAGCTCTTGGTGCATTGATAGAATTCCCCCTCACCGTGGATCACCTCCCAAGTGGCGTCGAGGCCGAGCTCGCGTTTCAGGGGGATCAGGCGATGGAGGATCTCTGCCACCCCGCCCCCCTCCTTGGTGGAGTTCACGTGGATGATCTTCATGTCGGCGAGGGGCGCCGCGAGTTGCCGGAGCTGCTCGATGACCGCCGGGCCCACGACCTTCTGGTACTGATCGAGGAGGCTCATCTCGTTGTGCTTCATGGGGCCTCCCTACAGGTGCTCGGTCAGGACCGCGGCGATACGGTCACGGGTCTCGGTCAACGAGTTGAAGTACGGATCCACTGTGCCGAGTCCGTCGATGACGGCCAGGTACTCGTCGCCAAAACCTGCGAGCCATGCGCTGAAGTCGTCCTGGTCGTCTTCGAGGCGCCGACGGGCGTCGATGAAGTGATAGAAGACGCCGCCACGGGTCAGCTGGGGAACGAGCTTCTTGAGCTGCTTCGGATCCTCGATGCGTCGCCCGGTATCCACCACGACGATCTTGGAGTGGATGAAATGGAACTGGTCGTCCCTCGGGGCCCAGGGGACGGTCTCCGTCTCGTCCAGGCGCTCCTCAATCACCTCGAGGACCTCGCACCGGAGGTCTTCGAGAGACCCGAAGTTCGCCGGGTTGACGATCCCGAGGCGCTCAGCGAGCACCTGATCGTGGAGCCCGTGGCTGGCCCATGCGGCGAAGTCGTTGGGGAACTGGGGGTCATCGAAGTGCGGCCGCAGCAGCCCCCCCCAGAAATGGTAATAGACGCACGCCGGGTCCGCCTGCTCCAAGCGATCATACAGTTCCCTGAGGTTGTGCGCGCGGCGCCCCGTCGCGATGGCGAGCAGGTCACAGTCCTTGACGACGAAGGGATCGGGCATGCGGGTCTCCTTTCGGATCCAGGGGCGTCCGTAGCCGACAAAAATGCTACAGGCGAGTAGGAACTTTCATCGAAACCGAAATAACACTATACCCCGGGATATATAAAATATCAATCTAAACATAAAACGAACAGGGCCCCCGTCCGTCTTTCTCGCCTCCAGGCCATAGTGGAGGCTTGCTACAGAGGTTTCAAGCCGAGTTGCATGGAAGTTCTCCTCGGAGACGCCGGAGGACGGCTTAATGTCGATTATTTTAAGTTGGCATCACATAAAAGATTACCATATTTCCGTAGACCAGTTAGAAACCCGAGAGTGGAGGTGGGACGCTAATGCAGGAGACTCTACAGAATTGGGAGGCCCTCGTCCTCCCAGGCGACGTGTTGGCCGGAACCGCCTTCGTCGCGGTCGTGGGACATTTCATTCTCTTCTATACCGGCCCTGTTCGAGCAGCTCGCTCCAGCGCAGGGCCCGGGCGTAGGTGACGAGAAAGTTGCGAGTGTGGGACGACTGAACCTCGTCGTCGGGCAGTATGATCTTCTTGCGGCCGCCGCGGCGTTTGAACTCGATGGGGATCGAGATCGTGGTGTCTTCGTGTATGGCGGTTACCTGGTTGCGGTGGGCGGGGAAGGCCACGGATTCCTCCTGTGCAGATGGAGGCAACCGGTCCGGGCGCCGCGCCGGCCCCGGCGATTGAAACCAGCTCCACTGCGAAGGCAGGTGTCGTCTTTGAACGCGGCGCCTTCCAGATCACAGTCACCGGTGCTGACGGAATGGACGACCTCGAGGGACAATTGACGGAGCTCTTCTCTCGGGCAGCCCTGCGCCTGGGGGTGGCCAATGGGTAGGAAACTACTGAACCGAAATGACGAGTTCGCGGCCCAGCGCCCTGGCGATCCGGTCAAGGGTAGAGACGGTGAGGTTAGAGCGACCGGGACGCTCCATCCGCTGGTATGCTTGGTAGGAGACACCGAGTCGGGAAGCCATCGCCTGCTGGGTAAAACCGGCGTTCTCGCGCCACTCCCGCAGAACAAAGGCCATGCGGACCTCCGCCTCCAAGGGCACCAGAACAACCCGCTCGCCCTTTCCAACACGAGTCTTACGCAAAGCCGGCAGCTTAACCCCGCGGTCAAAGTCCGACTCCAGCGCGAGGTTGAGAGCCTCACTGGCCATATCTTCGGCTTCCTCCCAGTCGCGTCCGAAGGTATTCACCTCAGGATGTTGGGGGAAGCGGACCAGCACATTGCCTTCGCCGTCGGCACTAAGAACCGCGTAATATCCAGACGGTACCATGGCCTACCCCTCCTTTCCTGTTGCTCTAGCGGCTTGCTTGATGATGATCTTCGCCAACCGCTCCGGTATCTCCTTACCGTGCATCGGCACGGTAAGAGTCCTCATGGCCCTGGGATGCTTGAACTGGTGATGGGATCCGCGGATGCGGTCCAACTCCCACCCTCGCCCCTCCAGGAGCCGTATAAGGTCTTTAGCCTTCACACTGGCAGTATGCAACACAGATGTTGTGCGGTCAAGGGATCGCCCGATGCCTGAACTCAAGAACGACGGCTTCCAGGTAGTGACCCTTGGTGCGGTGAAGGAGGGCGGGGAGCCGGACATCGCCAACGTCCTCTTCCGGTTTCCGGTCCCCCATCAGCAGATGTCCGTCCGCCAGGCCGTCAAGGTAGATGAGGTGGACGTGCCCGGGCGCTCAGGGAAGGTCAAGCAGGCAGTCGGATACCAGGACACCGAGATCAGCATCAGCCTCACCCTGGTGGACGAAGAGGACAGATCCGGCAATGTGTCCCGGTCCGCGTTGGAGCAATTCCAGGATCTGCAGGACGCGTTCCGGGACCGCTCTGACCCTGTGGGGGAATCGGGCTCCACAGCCTCCAGCGTTTCCTACGCGGTGCCCACCATCTTCTCCATCCAGTCCCGCCTCACCGACGCATGCGGCATCAAGACTGTGCTGTTCAAGGGGCTCGAGGTGGGTGACGTCGTCGGGGAATCCAAGCTCTACGCACAGATCAATCTGGCCGAGTTCGAACCAATCGCCAGGCAGGTCGAGCGGCGAAAGCGGGAAGCGGCCGAGAAGAAGAAGGCCCAGGCGGAGGCAGGGGCCGCAGCCGGATACGATGCGAAGGCATCGAAGGCCCATGACGACGAGGTGGGCGAGGAGAGCCCCTTGGCCAAGGCGTACCGGGAGGGCAAGGCCGACTCCATGGGAGGGTTGCCGTGATGAACTGGTTGGCCCCCGAAATTGAAGTGACCATCGGCGAAGAGACCCGGTTGGCCTCGGTCCAGCGGATGGAAGTGGCCGCGTCTCGCAGCCAGCCAGTCGCCTCCGTGTACCTCGAGCTGTCCAACGTGCGGTTCGAATGGAACGAGGGGGCCTCCGATGGCGATCCGATGGTGCTACGCTGGGGCTACCGCGGCCAGGACCTGCATCCGCTCTTCGACGGCACCGTGTTGCGGGCGCACCTGCGGGAGACTTTCAAGGTATGGGGGCTGTGCCGCGCCCGGGCCCTGGCCGACACCCGCATCACCCGCACCTACCAGGGCGAGGCTGCCGACGCGGTGGTGAGTCACCTGGTGAGTGGGCTTGGCTTCTCATCGCTAAACATCGTTCCCTGCGACCTGGTCATCGATAAGCTGCCACTCCGCGATAGCACCGTGGTGCAGGCCATCCAGTTCCTCAATCGCCGCCTCGAGCTGGACCGTGCCTTCTACGCCGACCCTGAGGGCGGATTTCACTGGGGCGAGCGGGACACCATTCAAGGCCCGGCATTCACTTTCACCCACGGCGAGAATATTCTCGACCTCCGGTCCCTGCCCGGGCACCGGCACCTCCTCACGGTCATGGGCATACCGGTCTGGCACTCACAGGTCGTCGCGCTGGTCGATGCTGCCGGTAACGAAACCCTCCATTTTGTCGAGCAGGTGGGGCACCCAGCAGGAACCCGGGGCTCTGGACTACGCAGCCATCTCTGGCTCGAGGCGGTGGCCGATGCATAGCCGCGGCGACCTCGCAGCCGAACTAAAGCGCCTGGTTGAAGGCCTGCACCCTGACCTGCGCCCCTTCTTTCGGCCTTCTCTGCTCGGGAAGGTAGTCGCAGTGGACGACGACAACTACCGCGTGGACGTCGTGGTTGGTGGTGATGAGGAGGCCGGCGAGGCGGGACTGGCCCTCCCCGAGGTCCCCGTCTCTTCTCTGTTCGCGCAGGATGGCTACGGCGTCTGGGCCCTCCCGGAGGTGGACGCGGAGGTCACCGTGTCCTTCCACGATGGCGACGTCACGAAGCCCTATGTCGAGTCCCCCATCTTCTTCAACAACCAGGCGCCGGGGGGCTTCACGACGGGGACCATCGCCATCCGCGGCAAGCAGGGGCAGAAGGTCGAGATGAAACCCGGGAGCAACGAGATCGTGCTGTCTGCGGGATCCATCAAGATAATCACCACGGACAAACGACAGGAGAAGGTGGTCGGCGATGAAGTGCGGGCGGTTGTGGGTGACCAGGAGGTCCGGGTCGCCGGGCACCAGCAGACCACAGCGGCATCCTGGGCCGTGGACGTTGAGGGAGAAGCCGCCCTCGATGTCGGCACCCTTTCCGAAAAAACGCGGGGTGACCTGCGGCAGCAGGTCGGCGGCGGACTCAAGCAGACCGTGGCAGGGTGCGTTTCCCAACAGGTCGCCGGCGGGGTAACCACCGCGGTCACGTTCTCCCGGAAGGAGGTGGTCGGCGGTGCGTACCAGCTCCTCGTGGCGGCGACCCCGGGGATTGCCCCCCCACCCCCGAGCCCGGCCTACTCCGTCCTCGTGAACCTCGGGAACCTCGCGCTCGACTCCATGGGCGGGCAGGTGGACATCGGAGCCAACCCGCTCACGCCGCCGCTGTTCGTGAACATCGGCTCCCCGATGTCCGGACCGGTGCAGCTCGGGGGCCTCGGAGCCACGGGGCAACCCGCACCCTGCGGGCTCCCATTACAGATCGTTCTGAACACCATCCTGACCGTGCTGAAGACCGTGCCTCTGGGGATCGGCAATCTCGGCGGCCCCATCGCGCCAAACCCAGCTGTGAGCGCTGCGCTGGTGGCGGCCGATGCAGCGATGGCCCAGCTCCTGAGCGGGAAGGTGTTCATTGCAGCAGTATGAGGTGACGCGATGGCGTTGAACGACAACCAGGAAGCGACCCAGGCTGCCATGGCGGAAGCCTTCCGCGCCCAGATGGAAGCACTGTTCCCGCTCCCCGAGGAGATGAGCGAGGTGGAGAAGGACAAGATCCGCGCGAACTGGGTGAAGCTCGGCCAGGCCGTCGCCGCGGTCCTGCCGGCGACGATGAGCCACATCATCAACAACGCCGAGATCGGCACCGTGACATCCGATGTGCTTGGTGCAGAGGCCACCCAGAACAACCCCGGGGAGGGCCTGATCCAATGAGCGGTTGGACCCAGCCTCGCGTTCCCCTCCTGGCCCAGCACCTGGCCGAGATCCGCGCACAACTGCAAGCAGTCACACCCCAGCTCATCGAGGCTCAGGTCCGGGCCGTGGCGAGCATGGCTGATGTCGTGCGCGCTGCTACGAAGCACGCACTCCCGGAGGGCCGGTCATGAGCTCCTGGAAGCCATACACCCTCCCGATGATCCCGGGAGTCCCCGAGGTCCTCGACACCGCTCAAGAAGCTGCAGGGATCCTGGGGGCCCTCCTGGACACCCTGGCCGGGCTCCTCGAGGCACTGGGCCAGCTCGCCGGGATGATGGCGGATCCGCTGAATGCTGCAGTCGGCGCCCTGATCCAGCTCGTGCAGGCACTGGTCGACCAGATCGTCGCCCTCCTGCAGTCCGGGATCTACCTCTACGTGGACAAGGGGCCCCTCTTCGTCGGCGGCCGGCCCGATGGTTTGGAGGGGTTCCTGGGGAGGTTGGAAGCATCCTTCGAAGATCCGGGGGATACGGAGCGGCCGCAGTTCGGAGCGGGAAGCAGCGTGTCCGCGATGCTGTTCATCGTGGGCGGCGACGACCCGTCCCAGGTGATCGGCCCCCTGGCGACCCTCGGGAAACTCTTCGGGATCCCTTCCCTCGAGATCGAACAGCAGGAGCACATCCTCGACTACCCCGCCGCGGTCGAGGGCGGGATGTCCACACCCCCTGATTGGCGGTCCGTGCAGCTCGGTCGGGCTCTGCCCCCCTTCGACCGCCTCGGGAAAACCCTACAGCGCGTGGTGGATCTCCTGGCCGTCGGCGAGTCCTACGGCAAGGTCCTCCAGGATCTGGCGGCCGTGATCGCGGCCAAGGCCCAGGCGATCCAGGCTCTCGGGGATGAGATCCAGGCAGTGGTGGATGACCTCGAGGCGATCATCTCGGCCCAGGGCCTCTACATCCTGCATGTCGAAGCCGAGGGGACTCCGGATCTGGTGGCCTCCATTCGGAACGCAGGTGATGCACCGACCTGGAGTCCCAATGCCTACGTCGCCGGCGTCTGCCTCCTGGGCGGCACGGCCAGTTTCGGTCCCGTCGTCGAACTGCTGGGAGGGTAGCATGGGCCTCTACGAGAACCTCGGTGTGGATCTCCTGCTGGACGCAGACGGCGACCTGATGATCAGCCCCGCCGGGGACCTCGCCATCACCCAGGACGGCCGCACCTGTCTGCTCCAGGACGTGCGAAACCTCCTGGACACCCTGCCCGGGGATCTCTTCGGACACCCCGCATTCGGCGCCGGCGTCCCCCGCCTCTTCGGAGAGGAGGATCGCCTCGACTTCGAGCGCCTGGTGGTGCGCGCCATCACCGACGCGCTCACCTACGACCAGGGCGTGGGTCCCCGCATCGAGCCCGAGTCCATCGTGGTGTACGCGCTCCCCCGGACGGGACGGGAGGCGCATTTCCAGGTCTCCTTTGTCGCGCTCGGCGAGGAGTGGACCAACCGTCTCAACCTCGTGTGGGGCAGCAACCTGGCCGCCGGAAACCTGTAGGAGGATACGATGGCGCTGAAGATCAAGACCTACCCCGAGCTCGTGGCCGATATGCTTGCCGCGATGGGTGAAAAAACCGGGATCACCAACTTCAACGTCGGGTCCGTCGTTCGGACGACCACCGAGGTCTTCGCTGAGGTCGTAGCCGAGCTCTACGCGTTCGGGGCCGGGATGCTGAAGCAGGGGTTCCTGGACACGGCCACCACGTTCTGGCTGGACCGGAAGACCCTGGAGTACGGCCTGACCCGGAAGCCCGCTATCAAGGCCGAGGGCACCGTCGTCTACTCGCGGAAGACGGCAAAGGACACCAACATCCCGATCCCCGCGGGCTCCATCGTCACCACTCCGAAGGACCAGAGCGCCACCGAGTACCGCTACTTCACCACCCAGGCGACCGTGCTCCAGACAGGAGAGCTATCGGTGGCGACCCCCGTCATCGCAGAGAACGCCGGCTCTGCGTACAACGTCGGTCCGGGATCCATCTCGAAGATGAAGACCTTCATCACGGGGGTCGACGCAGTCACCAACCTCGAGGCCTGGCTCACGACGGTCGGCGTGGACAAGGAAACCGACACAGCCCTGCGGCAGCGCTGCTTCCTGGCCTGGGAGGAGCTCTCTCAGGGGGGCACCGCGGCCGCGTACGTCTCCTGGGCACTCTCGGTGGCGGGCGTGAAAAGCGCGTTCGTGGATGACTCCCTGCCCCGGGGCGAGGGAACGCTGGACGTCTACATCATGGGCGTAGCGGGCCCTCCCGATCCGGCCCTCGTGGAGGCTGTGCAGGACGTCGTGGACGAGAACCGCCCCATCACAGCGGACGCCCTGGTCTTCGCACCAGAGATTGTGACCGTACCTGTAACACTGGGCGTGACACCCCGCGCGGGCTTCGACACTGCAGCCATGGACGCGGAGATCCGGAGGCGGCTGTCGATCTTCTTCGGCGACATCGAGGATCCGACCCTGCCCATCGTGCCCCTGGGCGTTGGGAAGGACGTTGTGGTCTCGCAGATCGTCGGCGTCGTGATGGCTGTGCCGGGGGTCTACTCCGTCACTGTGGACGCGCCGGCCGCGGACATCGTCATCGATCCGAACCAGTTCCCCGAGCAGGGCCTGGTCACCATCACCATGGAGGCCCCAAGCCATGAGTGATCGACCGGCCGAGACGGTGGCGAAGCTGGCGGACTATCTCTGGTGGCTGCTGCCGGGGTTCCTGAAGAAGATAGATCGGGGCGATTCTCTGGTGGCCCGCCTCTGCGAAGTCTGGGGTGAGGTCCTCGACACGGCCCGGGCGACCCTCATCGACATCATCCCGCAGCTCCTGGCCGAAACCGCGACCGGCGGATACCTCGACATGCTGGCCCGGGCCCGGCAGATCTTCCGCGGCGAAGGGGAGACCGACGAGTCTCTGCGCACCCGCGTGTTGGCCGCGCACGAGATCAAACGCAAGGGCGGCACCATCCCCGGCATGGAGAACGGCCTGGCCGCTATCGGCTACACCACCGAGGTCGAGGAGCCGAATACAGGGACCTCGAAGTGGTCCCGGTTCGTGGTGAAGGTGCTCCAGTGGGACGGTGTCGTCACGGACCAGAAGGTCTTCTACTCCGCCGTGCGACTGCTGAAGCCTGCTCATACCCGGGCCCTCATAGATTCGCTGCTGGCCCCGGAAACATGGGACGACTGGGACCCCGGGGATCCCCCGATGGAGTTGGACGATGGCGGCAGCCTGGACTCCTGGCTGCCCACACCATAGGAGATTGTCATGGCACAGACCCGCATCCACGACTACCGCGGCCCCCGCTCCTCGGAAAACCTCAACAGCCACCTGGTGGGTGTGATCCCCTCCGGGGTCTACCAGGGCTTTCACGTCGATGCAGACGGCAGCATCTCTCCCGGGATGCTCGTCAACCGCGATGGCATCCGTATCGAGGAGACCGAGCCCTTCTCTGTACCCCTGCCCGCGGCCGACCCGGTCAACCCGCGCTACGATCTGGTCGTCTGCATCCACGAGTACCAGAAGACCATACCCGCGCCGCCGGCGGTATTCACGACGGTGTCGGGAACAGCGGCCCCCGATCCCGTCCCCCCCGACATCCCCGAGCATGCTGTCCCACTGGCCGCATGCCGCATGGAGGCTGGAGCAGACGAGTGGGGCGAGGTCATGCAGCTCGGCTACCCGGTCAGGGTCTACAACGCGGTCCCGCAGCCCGACCATACCTGGAAGATCGGCCTTGGCGCACGCGGAGCGATGATGGAGCTCTTCGACCCGAACACCGGGACCACCGCAGCATTCATCGCAGCCCCCGGCACCTACGAAGACGGCGACACCATTACTTGGGGTGCTCCCATCCTCGAGTATGACGCAGACGGGATCCTGCAGGTGCAGGGCGTGCAGTCGAACCTGGACCAGGAGATCGAAGACCGCGAGGCCGCCGACACCGCCCTGGACAACACCAAGCTCGACAAGACGGGAGGTACGATCTCCGGCAATCTCGAGGTGCAGGGCAGGCTGACTCTGGACGCCGATAAAGTCGCGGTCGTCGCCTTCGACGACTGGGTCGGATTTACCAGGTGGGTCCAACCTTGCCAGGCCAACTCCGCTGCCTGGGACAACCTCGGGTATGCCTGGAAATCAGCGGACGGACTGGCCGCGCTGTATGTTCCCATGCATGCCATCGTCGGTGCAGAGCTCGTCAGCGTCGACGTTGGAGTCACAAGTGCCGCAGGCGCTGCGCTCGCCGTCTACTTCGGCTTCACCACTGCCGACTACGCTGCCAGCATCGTCACGGGCCGGGTGCAGTTCGGGGACGTGATGATCGAGGTCGACGCCGGCGAAACTCGCGTGACCAACGTCCCCCTCATCGACCCCGAGGAGCCTCACGACCCGTTTCCCTTCGTCTTCGACGACTTCCGCACCCTCTGGCTCCGCATCAAGGCCCAGGATGCCCACATCCTCTTCACCGGGGCCAAGCTGAACTACCGTAGGAAGCGGGTGGTGGTGTAGCAAGAGCACCGCATCGTCTCACTTGCGATTCTGGGCCCAGGGTTGACAGGCGCTGCGACCGAGTCCCCTTGGGACTGTGGAACCAGTGGCATCTGACGTGGGCGGCCTATCTCCCGGCGGCCTTCTTCGCCACCTTCCTGCGAACAATCTCTTTCAACTCACGCAGGACGAAGGCGATAGCAAGGAACAGCGTACCGAGCAAACGCACATCTGTCTGCCG
>CAYOTU010000099.1:0-10176 GCA_964406905.1 uncultured Myxococcales bacterium
GAGGTCCGCCTCGTAGACCACGAGCTGTCTCTCCCAGGCCTGAAGGTGCAGGCTCGGGCTGCCGGAGTCGAGACGCTGAAAGCCGTGGTACTCCCGTAGCCCCCTGTAGACCCCACGCGAAGCGACGAGCGTGGCCCTGGCCGAACCGTCCGGGTTTGTCTCCATCGACCAGAACGCTACGGAGAGCGACGGTGTGGAATCGACCTCGTTCCCGCTGGTCCTGTCGAGCACGCGCCAAGCCGCGAGGAGCACCGCCTCCATGGTCTGTAGGAGGCCGTTCAGGAGGAGCCTCTCCTGGTAGTCCTGCGGCACAGAGACCTGCCTGGAGATGTCGTTGGTCATGACTGTCCCCCGGAGCCCACGCTACTTCATCCCCAGGGGGAGGTGCTGATCTCGGGGAGAAAAATGGTGGCAGGTACATATCTATAGTGCGGATTTTGCGTGACTTGCTCAACCAAGCCGACGCGCGCCAGCCGTGTGATAGTGTGCTCGACGTCCTTAACCACATCGGGGGTGTCTTTTATGTCCGAAGCCGTGGCCCGGTGTTCTCTGATCGACCGGAGGCTCGGGGTGTCCTCCACTACATCCCGGGCGCAATATCCGCTATCAGGATGGTCCAGCCACTTCTCACGGAAATAATCGAGAACGACGCGATCGTAGTCCACCGACCAGTAGGTAACATCCCATTCCATCATGCTCTGTCCCTCGATCGGTCGGTGGTATTTGTCACGTTGGACCGATAACAACACACTCCGCTCTGACCGTCAAGGGCACCCCCCAAAAAAAATACAAAAAAGAAGGAGACGTTCCCGCAGGGACGCTGTCGAGCCCGTTGGAAATCGGACAATCCAGCACCGGTCATCCGCCCGAACCGTTCAGATTCGTCGTGCGTAGCTTACTCACCGAAAACAAGGATGTCGTCCAGATACCAGCTCCCGGGGGGAGTGACCTGGCCGGTCGCCACGTAACGCCAGGAGAGGTTGATCTGGTAGCCGCAGTACTGGGTGAGATCCACCGGGGAGACCTTTTCCCAGGCAGCGGTCTGTTGCGGTCCGGTGAAAATGGGGCTTCCCCACGAGGCGCCGCCGTCGGTGGAGACCTCGACGGTGTACATGGTCGCCTGCATCGCCTCCTCGATGCGGTGCCAGAAGACCAGTTCCGCTGAGAAATGATCGGTCAGGTCCAGGAAACGACAATTGTCTCAGGGCCGACGACGCTACATGGGCGGGTTCAGCGCGTCGTTGCAGAACAGCATTCCGTTGCAGAGATCCCCGTCCTCGCCGGGGACGCAGTCCTCGTCAACTGCGCATGTTTCGCTACCGCAGATGTCCACCCCGCCGGTGCACTCCCCCCCCTCGCAGGTCTCACCGCCGGTGCAGCCGTCCCCGTCACGGTCCATCAACTGGTTCATAGACGCAGCCTTCGATGGGATCGCAGGAGTCCTCGGTGCAGACGTTGCCGTCATCACAGTCCATGGACTGGCCCGAGCACTGGCCATCTGAGCAGACGTCGTTGGGAGACCTCCGAAGGACTCGAATGGCTAAATTTTAGCGCTATTCCAGAAAGTTATCGACCGGAAACTCGGTCCAAAAGCCCGGCACCGAGCCGGCTACAAAATGCCCGTCAGATAAGACCGATGCGGTTGTGGAAGGCTGGCAAATTGCCTTATCTGACTACCGTTGCCCTGCCACACGCAAGAAGCTCCCGGTTCCGCTTCTGACGGGGAGGTGGTACATTTCAGCCATGAGACGACTTGTCCCCATCGGTGCGGTCCTGCTCGCTGGCCTCGTCGCGTGCCGGGGTGACTGCCCCGAGTGCCCGACCGGGGCAGAAGATCGGCCTGTCGAACAGCAGAGTTCCCTTAGTGAAAAAACCTGGCGGCTGGGATACCCGATCATCGACAGTCACGTACACATCGTCCCGACCATGACGGGGCTGGCCTTGACCCAGGCGGTCCTGGACGCGGTCGGGGTGGACGAGTTCGCGGTGAAGAGCGCTGGCGCGTGGGGGAGCCCGCGGTTCGAGGCGACCATGGCCATGAAGCAGGTTCTCGGGGACCGCATGGAGGTCTTCTGCAACATCCCCTGGAAACGCGTCAACGAGCCTGACTTCGCGGAAAACATCGCCGCGGACCTGGAGAAGGCTGCCCGGCATGGCGTGAAAGGCGTGAAGATCTTCAAGGCCCTCGGCCTCTCAGTGCGCGCCACGGACGGGGCCCTGATCCCGGTGGACGATCCCCGCCTGGATCCCATCTTCGAGAAGGCGGGCGAGCTGAACATGATCTTCGCGATGCACACCGCGGATCCCGTGGCCTTCTTCGAACCCGTATCGCCCGTGAACGAGCGCTGGGACGAGCTGGGAGAGGCCCCGGACTGGAGCTTCTACGGCGGGGACTACCCCTCCCACGACGCGCTCCTAGCCCAGCGGGACCGCCGTATCGCCAGACATCCGAACACGACCTTCCTGCTGATCCACCTAGCCAACTTCCCCGAGGATCTGGACTACGTCGACCGTCTCCTGGATAAGTACCCGAACGTGTACGTGGACACCTCGGCCCGGGTCCCCGAGTTCGGGCGCCACCCCGCTGACAAGGTCCGGGGGTTCTTCATCAAGCATCAAGATCGGATCCTGTTCGGCAGCGACTTCATCGTCTCGTTCGGCGGCAAGATGCAGCTCGGCTCCGTGTCCAAGGCCCCGCCCACCCTCAGGGACGCGGTGACCTTCTACGAACGCCACTGGGAGTACTTTGAGACCGACGGTGCACAGATCGACCACCCGACCCCGATCCAGGGACGCTGGAAGGTCGACGCGATCCACCTGCCCCCGGAGGTCCTGCGCAAGCTCTATCGGGACAACGCGCACAAGCTGATCTGGGAACGGGAACTTCGCCTCCCACCAGCGGGGGGCAAAATATGAGGTTGGTCCTGCTCTTCGCGCTCATCGTCGCAGCCTGTGACGACCCCCTGCTCCCGGAGCCCATCGCCGAGATGTCGGTGGAGGCCCTAGAGGTGGAGGGCTGTGGGACCCTGGACGGTTGGGAGATGACCCTGGACACCGACGGCGTGGACCCCTGCGGGGAGACCCTCTTCATACGGCTCCAGGCAGGGGGTCGGCAGATCCACGAGAGCAACGGGATCCTGGTGGAAATTGATGACGAAGTTCTGGACGCGCTCCAGGAGGTGATCGCTGCCGACGGCGAAGTCGAGGTGCCCCTACCCTACCCGGGGATTCGATGCAGTCTCTACCTCCACAAACGCTGCCCTGATTCCTACCAGCCCCTGGTCTGTGGTGCGGGTCTCTTCAAGGCCGAGCGCCTCGACACCGGCACGCGGCTGTGCTTTGACCTGGATGTAGACGTACAGGACCTCCGCACCGGTGAAGTGGTGGGTGCGGGCCTCGTCCTGGCCGCGGACTTCCACGTCTCTACCATGAGTCCCATTCTGCCCTTTTCCGGATGCCCCGAGGACTGACCCCCCGATGAAACGACTTCGCATCCACACCTTCGGCTGCCAGATGAACGTCTACGACTCGGAGCGCATGGTCGAGCTCCTGGCCCCCCTGGGCTACGTCCTGACTGAGCGAAACGAGGACGCGGATCTGATCCTGATCAACACCTGCTCCGTGCGGGAGAAACCCGAACAGAAGGTCCTCTCCCTCATCGGCCGCCTGGCCCCGCTCAAACGTAAAAAACGATCCCTCCTCCTGGGGGTGACTGGCTGCGTCGGCCGCCAGCTCGGGGAGGAGATTCCGCGTCGGGCTCCAGCCATCGACCTGGTTATCGGACCGGACCAGGTGGGGCGTATAGCGGACCACGTGAGCCGGGCGGAGGAGGGCCTGAGGCCCGTCGTTGCCACGGGTAATGAGGAGGACCCATCCCGTTTGTTTCAGCGGGGCGACGTAGGTACGGGGGGCGGTGCGAGCCGCTTCCTGTCGGTGATGAAGGGCTGCGACCAGTACTGTTCATACTGCATCGTCCCCCTGGTCCGCGGGCGCGAGGTGAGCCGCACTCCGGACGCGGTGCTTGACGAGGCGGCGACACTCCTGGCCACGGGGGCAAAAGAGCTGGTTCTCCTGGGCCAAAACGTGAACCGCTACGGCATGGATCGACCGGATCTCCCAGACTTCGTTAACCTCCTGCGGAAAGTACACGACCTCCCCGGCCTGGAGCGCCTCTCGTTCGTGACGTCCAACCCGGGGGACTGCCCCGAAGAACTTTTGCAGGGCTTCGAGGAGCTGCCCCGGCTCTCATCCTACTTTCACCTCCCCATGCAGAGCGGCTCCGACGCTGTCCTGAAACGCATGAACCGCCGCTACGACCGGGACCGCTACTTCACTCTTATCGAGCGTCTGCGGAAGGTACGCCCGGGGATCCACTTATCCACGGACCTCATCGTCGGCTTCCCCGGGGAGACCGAGGAGGACTTCGCGGCCACCCTCGAAGCGGCCCGGCGTATACGCTGGGGATCCGCGTACTCATTCGCGTACAGCCCCCGCCCGGGGACCCAGGCCGCAGCTTGGCCCGACGATGTCCCGCACACAGAAAAGATGCGCCGTCTCGGCGTGTTGCAGGAACTACTGCACACGACTATGATGGAGGGGCTCCAGACCCACGTCGGGCGGGTCGTGGAGGTCCTGGTGGAGGGCCCAAGCCGACGAGGTGAAGGCCAGCTCACGGGCAGGACCGACACGAACTACGTACTAAACTTCTCCGGCGGGGGACTGGATCAGGTCGGACGCGTCGTGCGGGTTCGGATAGAGACCGCATTCAGGCACTCTCTGGCGGGCGCCCTCGATGAAGGGGAGGAGGGGAAGGTATGACAAGCACCACCGAGCCGTTACCTGTGGAGGTCCGAGTGAAGAACCTCTCCCTGGACCCCCACTCAAAGGCGCCGATCCTGACCCTCGCGGAGGAGGGCGGGAATCGATCCTTCCAGGTCTACATCGGCCTGATGGAGGCGGGTTCCATAGCATCCGCGATGGAAGGGGTCGTGCCGCCCCGTCCCATGACCCACGACCTCCTGGTCCACCTGATAGAAGACCTCGAGGCGACCCTCGACCACGTAGAGATCACCGACATCCGGGAGGGGACCTACTTCGGCGCGCTGGTCCTCGAACATAAAGATCACACCGTGGTGGTGGACTGCCGTCCGTCGGACGCCATCTCGCTGGCGGTCCGGGTGGATGTGCCGATCCTGGTCCACGAGAAGATCTTCGAGAAGGCCGCGCCTGCCCGCACAGCGGGCGGGGAAGGACGGGCCGACGACGACGTCTGGAAAGAAATCCTCGAGGAAATGGAAGAGGACGACTTCGGCGAATACAAGATGTAAGGAAAATACAAATGCTGGATGGATGGTACAAGCCGGGCGGGACGAAGCTCGAGTGCAAGGGGTGGCTCCAGGAAGCCGCGCTCCGCATGCTCCTCAACAACCTGGACCCCGAGGTGGCGGAGGCCCCCGAAGATCTGATCGTCTACGGGGGGACCGGCCGCGCTGCCCGTTCTCCTGAGGCCTTCAGGAAAATCCTGGCGATCCTGCGAAAGCTGGAGGACGACGAGACCCTCCTGGTCCAGTCGGGCAAGCCCGTTGGCGTCGCCAAGACCCACCCGGATGCGCCCCGGGTCCTCATCGCAAACAGTAACCTCGTCCCGGCGTGGGCCACCTGGGAGCATTTCCGGGACCTGGAGGACCGGGGTCTGATGATGTACGGCCAGATGACCGCTGGATCCTGGATCTACATCGGAACCCAGGGGATCCTCCAGGGCACCTACGAGACCATTATCGAGGCTGGACGCAAGCACTTTGGCGGGGACCTCTCCGGACGGCTCCTCCTGACCGGAGGCCTGG
The DNA here is from genome assembly GCA_964406905.1 of uncultured Myxococcales bacterium. GTDB lineage: Bacteria > Myxococcota_A > UBA9042 > CAIXZC01 > CAIXZC01 > CAZNWW01. The sequence goes on from CAYOTU010000099.1 coordinate 5,844, forward strand.
GCGGCATGGGCGGCGCGCAGCCCCTCGCTGTGACCATGGCCGGCGGCGTCTGCCTCGCTGTCGAGGTTGACGAGGACCGGATCCGCAAGCGCATGGACACCGCGTATCTGGACCGCTGGACAGCCAATCTGGACGAAGCCTTGGCCTGGACCGGGGAGGCAGTGGACGCAAAGCGTCCCCACTCCATCGGTATCCTGGGCAACGCGGCCGATGTGCTCCCCGATCTCCTCTCCAGGGGCTTGACACCGGACCTGGTGACGGACCAGACATCAGCCCATGACGCGTTGGAAGGCTATGTCCCGCACCAGCTCCCTTATGCCGAAGCGCTGGAACTCAGAAAGACGGATCCGGACCGGTACATGGCGCTCTCCCGGAAAAGCATGGCCGTCCACGTGCAGGCCATGCTGGCCTTCCAGCGGAACGGCTCGCACGTCTTCGACTACGGAAACAACATCCGCCAGCAGGCCTTTGACGCGGGGGTAAAGGACGCTTTCGACTTCCCGGGCTTTGTCCCGGCCTATGTCCGCCCCCTGTTCTGCGAGGGCAAGGGTCCCTTCCGTTGGTGCGCGCTCTCGGGCGATCCAGCAGACATCCTTCGCACGGATGACGTGATCCGCGAACTCTTCCCAGAAGATCAGGCCCTCATGCGCTGGATCGACAAGGCCCAGGAGAAGGTGAAGTTCCAGGGGCTGCCCTGCCGGATCTGCTGGCTGGGCTACGGCGAGCGTGCCCGGGCTGGGCTCGCGTTCAACGAGCTGGTACGCACGGGCCAGGTGAAGGCCCCCATCGTCATCGGCCGGGACCACCTGGACTGCGGCTCCGTGGCCTCTCCAAACCGGGAGACCGAGGGGATGAAGGACGGGACGGACGCTGTGGCGGACTGGCCCTTGCTGAATCTGATGCTCAACACGACCAACGGTGCATCCTGGGTCTCGTTCCACCACGGCGGCGGCGTGGGGATCGGGTACTCCCTCCACGCGGGCATGGTCATCGTAGCCGACGGCACCGACGCGGCCGCTGTCCGCCTTCAGCGCGTACTCACTGGCGATCCCCTCACGGGCATCTTCCGTCACCACGACGCAGGTTACGAGGAGGCCACAGCGTGCGCAAAGCGCAACGGCATCAGCATCCCCGAGGTCTACTGATCGCCCCTCCCACAAAATTATTTTCGCTTCGGAGGTCGATTTGAGATGAAATCCCGAAACGCGGTTGTTAAAGTTCACGTCCGACATTCATCCATTCGCAAGGAGGAAAAATATGAATCAGAAAATCGTTGAACTACTTGGAGACGAGGCGTCCAGCCTCCTCGAACACCAGTGCACCACCATCCCCAAAGCGCGACTGTCTGTACCGGGACCCGATTTCATCGACCGCGTCATGGCGGCAACGGATCGCCCGATCCCGGTGCTACAGAACATGCAGCGCATCTTCAATACGGGGCGGCTGGCCGGTACCGGCTACGTAAGCTTCCTGCCTGTGGACCAGGGCATCGAGCACTCAGCGGGCGCGTCCTTCGCACCAAACCCTGACTACTTCGACCCTGAGAAGATCGTCGAGCTGGCCATGGAGGGCGGCTGCAACGGCGTGGCCACGACCCTGGGCGTCCTGGGCGCGGTGGCCCGGAAATACGCACACAAGATCCCCTTCATGCTCAAGCTCAACCACAACGAGCTGCTTACCTACCCTTCCACCTTCGATCAGATCATGTTCTCGTCGGTGGAGCAGGCATGGAACCTGGGCGCGGGCGCTGTGGGCGCGACGATCTACTTCGGCTCGGAGAACGCTGACCGCCAGATCCAGGAGGTCTCCAAGGCCTTCGAGATAGCGCATGAGCTGGGCATGGTGACGGTGCTGTGGTGCTACCTGCGCAACAGCGCGTTCAAAAAGGACGGCGTTGACTACCACGCTGCCTCGGACCTCACCAGCCAGGCGAACCACCTGGGCGTGACGATCCAGGCAGACCTCATCAAGCAGAAGCAGGCCGAGAACAACGGCGGCTACACCGCGCTCAAATTCGGCAAGACGCACAAGTTGGTCTACTCAGAGCTGACCTCAGACCATCCCATCGACCTCTGCCGCTACCAGGTGGCAGGCTGCTACATGGGCCGCTCAGGCCTGATCAACTCCGGCGGAGCGTCGGGCGACAACGACTTCGCCCAGGCAGTGAGGACCGCGGTGATCAACAAGCGCGCCGGCGGAATGGGCATGATCTCGGGCCGAAAGGCCTTCCAGCGCCCCATGGCCGAAGGCGTCCAACTCCTCAACCTGATCCAGGACGTCTACCTGGACGAGGACATCACCCTGGCCTGATCCCTACGGCATCCCGCCAGATCCCGCCATGTTTCGCATGGAAATGTGGCGGGATGTGGCGGGATGTGATATCCTCACCCCATGAGCCTCTCCTATTCCATTGATGATCGCCTGACCAAACTGCTGAAAGACGTGGATCTCAAGGCCGCGAAGCGGGTGGACCTGTTGGCCGCCGTCGATCTGAACACACGGGAAGCCCTTGCGCGGCAAGCGCGGATCAGCACGATCGGCGCGACGACCCGCATCGAGAACGCAGTGCTCACTGACGCGCAGATCGACTGGATCGACACGGTGCTGACCACCGACGGGCGGCCCACTGCGTTTTCGGCCACTCGGCGCAGGATAGAGGAAAAAATCTCCAAGGACCGGGAGCGGAGCCTCGAAGAGGTCGCCGGCTGCCGTGAGATGCTGGCGGTGGTCTACTCGCAGGGCGCGGAGCTCTATCCGTTGACGCAGGCCACGCTGCGCGGCCTGCACCGTGAACTCCTCAAGTATCACGCGCCCGCGGCCTATCACATGGGCCGCTACAAGCTCGTCCCGAACTCGGTGATCGAGCGCGACGCAACAACCGGTGCGGAGCGGAGCGTGCTCCGCACCAGTGACCCAGGCCCGATCACGGAGACAGCGGTAGCAGACCTCCTGAGCTGGTACAATGCGACGATCCGCGACCACCCCTGGCCCATCGCTGTCGCCAGCGAGCTGGTCTTTCGTTTCCTCGCTTGCCATCCCTTCCAGGACGGGAACGGGAGGATCGGGCGCGCGCTGTTCACCCTCGCACTGCTGCAATGCGGGGAAGAAAACCTCCGCCAGGTCGCACCCTTCCTGGCCGTGGACCGCATCATCGAGCAGAGCAGAGGCGAGTATTACACGGTCCTGGCGCGAACCTCGGGCGGTCGCTTCCTGGCAGACGCTTCCGAATACGACATCCCCTTGTTCCTCGGCTTCATGCTGGGGACGGTCGACGCCGCGCTCGACGCCATCGTCTTCTACCAAGAACGCGTCGAACGTATTCGCGGCCTGTCAGAGTCTGCGACGTCGGTTCTACAATGCTTCAAGGAGCTGCCGGAGGAGCGCCTCACGCCCCGGCGCATCCACCGGGACACGCGTCTACCCGAGCGGACGATCTCGCGAGCGCTGCGAACATTGATGGATCTGGACCTCATCCAGCGCCACGGCCGCGGCGCGGGCACGTACTATCAGCTCGTGTTCTGACCTTCAGGGCCAATGCGGTCTCTCGCTACGAAGGGACTTCTTGGATGGAGACCGGTACGAAGATGGAACCCTTTGAACGATCATGTTAATCTTGTCCTGCAATGCGGAGGGACACTGCGATGGCAGGGCAAGTCAGGGAAGTAAGGCGAACGGTCGGCCGTCCGCGCGACGAAAGTTTGCTGGACCGCGTCTGGCGACTATCGCAGTTCCTGCGTCGCATGGGAGTTCATCGTGAGGAGGCCAGTCGAGATGGAGAACGCATACGAAAGGTTGTTGGCCGACCTCGTAGAGGCTGACGTCACCTTCGTCACAGTCGGAGGCATCGCCTGCGCGCTGAACGGCCACGTCCGTGCGACCGAGGACGTGGACATCCTCGTAGAGCGGACCGACGCAAATCTCGAACGCCTCCTCCGCTGCCTGGTCGACTTCGGCGAGGGGCACGCGGCTGAGTTGGGACTCCACGACTTCCCGGACGAAGAGGGTGCAGTCCGCATCATCGAGGACTTCCCGCTGGATATTTTCGTCCGAATGGGCGGACGCACCTACACCGATCTGGCGCCGCACATCCGCATCTGGCAAATAGGCCCCGTTCGACTGCCCTACCTCGATCTCGACGGCTTGATCGACTTGAAACGCAACAGCCTCAGGGAGCGTGACCAGATCGATGTCCTGGCGCTCCAGGCCCTCCGCAAGGAGTGAAAAAAGATCACTCTGTGGGACGGTCGCGAGGGGGGGGGGGGGGGGGGGGCCCCCGCCCCCCCCCCCCCCCCCCCCCCCCAACAACACCAAAAAAAAAACAACAAAAGACACA
>CAYOTU010000099.1:10186-10434 GCA_964406905.1 uncultured Myxococcales bacterium
TGAAAAAAGATCACTCTGTGGGACGGTCGCGACCAGGGGCGCTGCCCCTGGACCCCGTCAGAACTCAGGACACCAGAACACAGAAAACAGAACCGTCAAGTAATCACTGGGACGAGCGAACACAACGAAAACCGAGGCAGTTGTACCTGTAGCCGGGGGCGCTCCTGAACCGGAAGGCGGCGCGGAAATACTTGGCATTGCTGGTGCCCCAGGAACCGCCGCGCACGACACGACCCGCCTTGTTTCTG
>CAYOTU010000100.1:0-10416 GCA_964406905.1 uncultured Myxococcales bacterium
GTCCGGCGGCGGCCAGATGGTGATCCCCGCGGACGGCATGCTGACCCTACGCTATGGCCCCTGGACCTATCCGAACGGCTACTACCAGCCCTATTTGAACCAGGCTCCGTGGTGGTGCTTCGAGGCGGGCCAGTACGCGACGGCCAACACGGTCTTCTCCTTCTGGGGCGAGGCCACGCCACCTGAGCTGGCGTACTTCCTCAACACCAACACCAACACGGACGGCGACGGCAAGGAGGACCACGTGGACTGGGCGGGCTCCTTCGGGACCCAGACCATCTATAACGTCTGGAGCTACCAGGCCAACCACACGGTCCTCACCGCGGGCAAGACCGCTGAAGCCACCGGTCCCGGCGAGATCACCGTGATGCTCGTCAGCCACAACATCGGCGCCATCCCCGGCACCGGCATGCTCACCGACACCCTGCCCGCGGGCTGGTGGGTCACGGACTTCTCCGTGGACCCGGACTACTGGATCGAGAACGGCGACGGCTCCGTCACCATGATCTGGGACATCTCCCTGCCCGGCTACCAGGACGTGCCTGGCATGGGCGGCACTACAATCTTCCCGTACGAAGAGATTTCCTATTCCCTGCACCCGGCCTGGTCAGAGGACGGCAGACGCCTGGAGATTCCCCGTGCTGAGATCACCTACCAGGACGGCTGCGAGGAGCGGACCTCCGAGTCCTCCTTCGTGGTGGCGATCAACGTGGACGTGGACGGCGACGGCTTCCCGGCCTGCGAGGACTGCGACGACGGTTGGGAGGATGTCTACCCCGGTGCGGAAGAGCTCTGCGACGGCGTGGACAACGACTGCGACGGCGAGATCGACGAGGGCTGCCCCATCTGCGGTAACGGCATCATCGAGGACGGAGAGATCTGCGACGACGGCGAGAACAACGTCGACGCGCCCAACCACTGCCAGACCTGGTGCGCTCTCTCGCTCATGTGGCCCGAGTCCGGTCAGGCCGTGGTGGCCTGGGAGGACCTCCCCACCCAGGGCGGCAACGACTGGGACTACAACGACTGGGTCGTCGAAGTCGAGACCGAGTACTTCTTCACCACCGAGGGCGTGGTCCAGATGGCGCTCTACACGGACCCATGGGCCCGAGGCGCCGCGTACCACCACGCGCAGGGCGTGTTCATCGGCATGGGCACCTACAACTCCGCCGGCTCCTACGTGGTCAAGACCTACGACGAGCAGTGGGGCGACCTCACCGAGGACCCGCCTGTCTTCTTCGGTCCTGACGAGGACATCCTCGTGGAGATGTGGGACGACTCCTGGGACGTGCTGCCGCCGAACCACATCGGTGGTAACTACGGCATGTACTCCTTTGACGCGAACACCGAGTCTGGATACGGCATCGTCCTCGGCAAGAAGTCGGGCATCGAGTTCCAGTTCGACACCCCCCTCGCCATGACCCCGCAGGAGTTGACACAGCATGTACCGGGGACTCACTGTGAGAACATGCCCTACGAATTCTTCCTCCACGTCTTCAACACCGGGGAGAGCATCTCCACCGGCGACGTGCGGATGCTCTGCGTGCCCGACCTCTGGGACTGGCCCGCGGAGAAGGTAGCGATCTGGGACGCATACGACGGCGTGATGATGGGCTCCCAGTTCCCGATCTTCGTCCCGGGTTGGTACCTCGACGCTCCCGTCGGCTCTGTCTGGTACCCATAGGGGGGATGGACCTCAGGGTTCCTTGCGTCAGACGGGTCGTGGTCGCCGCTGGCGGGCCGGGGAACATCCCGGTCAGGTCGCCGCACGGAAAGTGCGACACCCAGCCCGGGACCGCTTCGCTTGTCCCCCAACCTCACCAGCGACAACCACGCCTCCGCCCGGCGCGGCGTCACCCTTCGGCCCACCCCGCGAATTAGCCAGAAAACCAATCCGAACCGGGAGCTTGACGACCGTGCACGGAGTGGTCCTCCGGCAAAGCTGGTTGGTTACAGCCCTTCCACTCCACGCGGTCGGTTGATTGGCTACGGCGCCAGATCGACGTGGATGAGCTGGGCCTGGAGGAGGTTGGTGGCGTAGAGGGTGGTCTCCGGGAAGCCCTCGCCCCGGCCGAACGCGAGGCTGGCCACCCCGGCGATCCCGGGGGGTGCGGGGGCCTCGGCCACGGTGATCAGGGAGTCCTCGGCCCAGGCCAGGATCTTCCCCCGCATGAACCCGGCGATGAAGACAGTCCCGTCGGGTGCGATAGCGAGGCCGTCGGCCACCGCGAGGTCTTCGTGGTCCGACACGATCTCCGTTGGGCCAGGGAGTCCGTCCACTTCCAGGGGGGCCCGATGGAGGCTCCCGGGGTCCGTTGAGGTGAACCACACAAACAGTCCGTCGGGGGAGAACGCGAGGCCGTTGGCGTAGACCACGTCATCGATGAGCATCTGGGGCTCGCCGTTCGCCGGAATCCGGCCCACGTGTCCCGGCGCGTCCGCTCCGTCTCCCGAGGCCGTGTACCAGAGCGTACCATCGGGTGCGAAGGCCATGGAGTTCGGGTGATCCAGGCCCTCGGCGAAGATCTCCACGACAGGGGGATCGTCAGGAGTGATCCGCTCGACGCGCCCAGCCGCGTACCGGCAGACGTAGAGGTTCCCCGCAGCGTCCCGGGCCATCCCCGCCACGTCCTCCGTCGCCCCGTCCACGGGCAGGAGGGCCGCGTGCTCAGACCATGTGCCGTCGGGGTTGACCCCGTAGACCCGGGAGTCTGTCCCGCTCACGAATAGACGCCCCGCGTCGTCGAAGACCAGCCCCTCCACCGGGGCGGGGAGAGCCTCCACGAGGAAAGCCGGCGACAGGGGCGCTGCGGGGGCCGTGAATTCCCAGGCCGGCTGGGCGGTGTTGTCGTGGGCTGTGTCGTCGGCCAGTTGATCCGCGGAGACAGTGTCCGAGGCCGGGAGGGTGTCGGCGTGGTCGGAGCCTCCGCCGCTCCCACCGTCACAGGCGGATGCGATGAATATGAAAGTGCCGAGCGCGAGCGTGATGAGTCTCATGTCGTCTCCCATGCGGATCGGTCCTGGTTCAGGATGACGTTAGTCCGAAACCGTCTGCTGGACAAGGCGTCGAAGTGACGGAGTGGATCAGAGCGCAGTGTTGCCGAGGCCCGACTGGATACGCGTCGCTGTCCCGGTTCGGATTTGTTCGGTGGGCACGCGTTGGCCGCGCTGATTTGACGCCAAGCCGTAACATCCAGTAGACTCCCCCTTCGCTTGTCCCTTGTCCGTGGAGGACGCATGAGATTCGTCGTGACTTCGATGTTGTTGCTGTTGTTCGTCGCCTGCGCGTCGCCTGAGACGCTGGAGACAACGCAGGCCCCCCTGGAGAACGAGGAAATCTCGTTCCTCGTGCCCTGGGGCGACGGCGCGGGCGAGGTCGGGCGTTTCGGCCACACCGGCGCGGGGCCCCGGAGCTTGGTGTGCCTCGAAGACGGCGACGTCGCATTGCTGGACGCAGCGCACCTCCGTGTGCTGCGCTACGGCCCGGACGGAGCGCTCCTGCGCACCTCCGAGGTTGTTCCAGCTATGGCTGACGATCTGGCGTCCCTGGGGGCCTCCTGGGCCCTCCTGGAGCGGCCGGCGCGGCGGGTCGTCGTCGCGGACGCTGACGGCACGATTCGGGAGACAATTCCTCTGCCTGTGGGCCTCGCTCCGGTGACCTCTCTGGAGGTCGTGGACGGGGACCTGTCGGTCACGACTGCGTACCAGGACACACTCTCCCTCAGGACCCCGAACCTCGCGGCGATCCGCGAAGGGGTGCCGTGCTGGGAGGAGCAGAGGTGTCAGTTGCTGGCCGCGGAGCCTGGCGCTCCTGGCGAGGTCCGCTCCTGGCGTCTACTCGCTGCAGCATCGCCCCGACTGAAGGGTGACGGGGTACGGTTCGAAGACGCTGGCGTCCTGCCCTTCGAGGCCTCGGCTGTCCGCATCATGGGGATGGACCACGACCAACTCCTGGTCCTCGCCGACACGGTGCTGCCGGACGGCGACGTCCGGCGGGAACTCCTGTGGGTTGACGAGGATCTCGGGGTTGGGCACCGGATCGAGATCTCGGTCCGCGGCGGCGCGGCCCCCTTTCGCCAAGCCGCCATCTGCCCCGGTGGCGGCGTAGCGTGGATGGAGGAGACCCCCGAGGGGATCCGGGTAACCCGACGGGACCGGACGGGAGGTGCTCTGTGAAGGCCCTCGCGTCGCTCTTGCTCGTTCTCCTCTCCCTGCCCGCTGCCGCGGGTCCGATCACCCGGGACGAGGTCATGGTCCGCGCGAAAGCCTTTGCTGAGCATCCCTGGCACTGCGGGAACCAGAACCTCACAGCGTCGTGCTCCGGCGCGTACCAGAGCGCGTACATCCCCGGAGACTACGTGGGCCTGCCCTATGATTGGGGCGGCTACATGACCTTGAAAGCCTTTGACAACGGTATCCATGACGGGAGCGGCGCGGGATCCTACCCGGGGGACGGGGTCCTGGACTGCACCGTGGGCCTGGACTGCTCGGGCTACGTGTCCAAGTGCTGGGACATCGGCCACTACACCACATCCTCGATCCCCGGCATCACAACTACGATCTCCCAGGCCCAGCTCAAGCCCGGTGACGCGATGAACACCGCGGGGTATCACGTATTGCTTTACGCTGGGACCCTGGCCGGTGGCTGGCCCGTCTGGTATGAAGCCATGGGCTGGAACGTCGCGGTGAACACCTTCGGTGGCTGGGGCGACGTGGCGGGCTTCACGCCCGTGCGCTATGAGTCGATCCAGGACACTCCGAAGAGTGACCTGGGTACTCCTTCCAATCCCATCGTGGTGGACAGCTTCCCTTCTGTCCTCCAGGGGGACACCACCCAGTCGATCTCAGACCTCCTGGACGGCTGCGGCGCGGCGATCCAGAAGCTGGAGACCGGTCCAGAGGAGATCTACGCAGTGGAGGTGACCCAGCCCGGCACCCTCTCGGCGACGGTCCAGGACGGCGCGGGGGTGGACATCGACGTCCACATCTACTCCGCACTGGAGACCTACCACTGCGAGGCCCGCCACGACACCACCGTGTCCCTGGCTGTGTCCTGCGGTACCTGGTACGTGGTAGCGGACACATGGTCCAACGGTGCGGAGGAGTTCCCGGGGCCCTACACCATCACCATCGATCTGGCGCCGTCGGGAGGCGGTTGCGCGGACTGGAACCAGCCCTTCTCCCCCGGCGGCGGTGTGGCTGAGCCCTGCGGGTTCACGGGGAACCCGGACCTGCCCTTCTGCAACCCCAACCTGGGCGCGTGGGCCTGCCTCTACACGGGGGAGGATTCCTTTTGCACCTACAACTGCGCGTCGGACGCGGACTGCGCTGCCGACTTCTCCGGGGGCTGCTGTGGGGACATCCAGGGCCTGGGGGATCCCCAGGATTTCTTCTGCCTGACCGCGTCCCTCTGCCAGCCCGTGCAGCCCGGCGAGGACACGGTCCCCGTCGAGGACACCGTCGGACCGACTCCGGATGCCCATGTCTCCACGGACACGTCTGAGCCCGCGGATCAGGTGGCTGGCGAAGACACGCTCCTCCCCTGTGATAAATTATCCCCCCCCGGCGAGGATACGCCCGAATCCGGCGTGGACTCGGCCCCCGGGACCGACCGGGTCGAGGGCGACGCGGGGGCTGGCGCAGACGCATCGCCGAGCGCACCGGATTCCGCGGGGAAGGCCCAGGCCACGGGGGACGACAGCGGCGGCTGCGCCGTGGTAGAATCGTTCTCATCAGCCATGCCCGCGATTCTCCTGGTGTCGTTCCTGTTGATGGTCATCTGGGGTGTGCGCCGCAGGGTGCGGGCCGGTTGAACTGGAGAGTTCCATGCGGGGGATTATTCGGGACATCGTGATCAAGGGCGCGTCGAGCGGCATAAGCCTGGTCCTCCTCAAGGCTGATCTCACCCGTCTTCTGATGAACGCGCAGCGCCTGGGCGGTCTCGATGAGGCCCAGATCGAAGAGCTGCGGGCCGAGATCGAGGACCGCCTCCGCCACGCGGAGGCCGAGGGCAGGGAGCAGCGGGAGCTTCTATCCAAGGTGGCCGGAGATCTGCTGGCGAGCTGGTTGCCGTTCGGCCGTCGGCCTCCTGGAAAGTCATGAGGAGCGTCACCTACTCCCTCTTCCGGATGGGCGCGGCCCGCCGTCGCTTCCGGCGTATGCGTCAGGTCCTGGCGGTGCTTATCCGTCACGGCTTCGGCAACGTGGCCGAACGCATCGGGGTGGCCGCGGCCTGGCGGCGAGCCTCCCAAGCGGTGGCCTTCCGTCGACCCAGGGCAGAGGCCAGCACCCTCTCGACGGGAGAGCGACTCCGGAAGGTCTTCGAGGAGCTGGGACCCGCCTACATCAAGCTCGGTCAGGTCCTGGCCAACCGGCCCGACCTGCTCCCAATGGAAGTTGTCAACGAGCTGGCGAAGCTCCAGGATGCCGTGCCCCCGTTCTCCTACGAAGAGGTGGAGGCCGTCCTGGTGGAAGAGCTGGGCGGCCCCGTGGATTCAATCTTTGCATCCCTCAATTCCGAGCCCCTGGCCGCCGCCTCCATCGCACAGGTGCATCAGGGGGTCCTGAAGAACGGCGATAAGGTCGCTGTTAAAGTGCGACGTCCGGGGCTCAAACGGATCATCGACGAGGACCTGGATCTGCTCAAGGCCGTAGCGGCCCACTTCCACGAGACGATCCCCGAGCTGTCGCGGTTCAACCTGCCGAGCTTTATCGACGAATTCGGGCGATCCCTACACGCGGAGATGGATTTCCGTGGCGAGGTCTCCAACATCGAGCGTTTTCGCCGAAATTTCGAGGACGATCCCCGTGTCTACGCGCCCCGGCCCTACAGGGAGTATTGCACCCCCTCGGTGATCGTCATGGAGTTCATCCAGGGCTGGAAGATTACCGACACCGCTACCTGGGAGGCAGAGGGGATTTCAGCGAAGGAGTTGGCGGAGATCGGCACCTCGGTCATGCTCCGGTCGGTCTTCGAGCACCGCTTCTTCCACGCGGACCCGCATCCGGGGAACCTCTTCGTGCTCCCGGGGCCAAAGCTCTGCATGCTGGACTTCGGCATGATGGGCGTGGTGGACGACAGCCGCCTGGACGAGATGCTCACCTTCATGGTGGGCGTGCTCTCCGGGGACGCGGATCTTATAGCGGAGCTCTTCGTAAATTCGGAACTCGTGCCCGAGGAAACCGATCTCAAGGCCATGAAGCGGGATCTCTCCGTGATCATGGATCGCTTCCTCCACCTCCGTCTCGAGGAGGTGGACGTTCAAGGCCTTATCACCGCGGTCATGGCCTCGGTGATTCGCCACAAGGTGTCTTTCCAGGCAGATCTGCTGCTCATCGGCCGAGCCCTCTCCACCATGGAGGGCATCGCCACGCGAATCTACCCGGCCTACGTGCCCCTGGAGTCGGTGCGACCCTACCTCACGGCGCTTTTTCTCAAGCGGATGATGGATCCATCCCTGCGGGCCAAGCAGGTCTACGACGTGATCTCAGAGTACGCGGGGTTCCTGCGAGTCCTGCCGCGGGATCTGAAGGCCCTCCTGCGGCGTTTACGCAGGGGCGAGCTGGAGATGAAGATCAATCTTCAGGGGGAGGACGAGCGCGCCAGCCGCCGGGACCGCGCCACGAACCGGGCTGTCCTGGCGGGGATCAGCATCTCCGCGTTTCTCAGCTCGGTGATGTTGCTCTCATTCGACACGGGTTGCCCCCCCGCTCTCTCCATTCTGACCTTTGCCACAGCGGTGGGAACCCTTGGTTGGGTCTTGCTGGGGATCCTGCGATCAGGGGGGACGTAGCTACTTATTCTTCAATACCTTGTCCATTATGTTATCCACGTCGCTGACCGGGTCCTGCGTCACCTGCCTGAGCAGATCGTTCACCTCAGACCCGTTTTTCTCAAGGACAGCGGCTGCGTCCCTGCGTATCTTGATCCCCTCCATCGCGGGGAGGTAGACCCAACGGATCGTGTTGCAGCGGAAGAGGCCTCGGGGGGCCCTCGCAGTGATCTCGAAGGTGGTGTCCCGCCAAGTGGCGGAGATAAGGCCAGCTTTCTTCTCGGGGTTCTCGTAGCCCAGCGTATTCGGGGCCTGCTCGTAGACCTCGGTGAGGCGCTTCGCCAGCTCATCGAAGGGGGTGTTCGCCTCGACGCAGAGGTGTAGCTGCCAGAGCGCGTCGCCGGAGAAGAGAAAATAGGCGGCGTTCTCCCTGTACATGTACTTCACCACCGCCTCGGAGGCCTGGTGGCGGATCTCCTCAGCGATGACCGAGACCCCGTAGCCCGTGTCCTGGCCCGTGAATGCGGTCCAGGTCTTCTTCACAGCGGCGAGATCCCGCTCCATCTGAGCCTTGAGCACGTCCCGTTGGTGGGGATTGAGCGTCGCCTTAAGCACCGGGAGGAGCTGTTGTTCGAAGCGTTGGCGCAAGATCAGGCATAACTCTGCCTTGTCCTTGCCAAAGGGCAGGAGGGTATAGGTGAGATCGAACTTCCCCGGGTCCAGGGGGCTGGGCCAGACCAGCTCCACCGGCGCGACCTCCGCAGAGTCCTGCGGCGCGCCAGCCTTCTTCTTGTCCTGGGCGGTCGCTGGTACTGCGAGGGTGAGAGCTATGACCAACACGAGCGCGCGGGGCGCACTCTGTCTACAGTTGAGGGCCATGATCACCTCCGAATCAGCCATGGAGCCGATTGATTATACCATGCTGCTGATGTGCTACCAGTAGTCCATTGATGGGCTCAGCGCAAGGGGAATTCTCTTGACAGCCCCGGCGCTTGCGTATAAACAACGTCCCGTTCTTTGAACGGTTGCGGAGGTGGCGGAATTGGTAGACGCGCATGGTTCAGGTCCATGTGGGCGCAAGCCTGTGGGGGTTCGAGTCCCCCCCCCCGCACTTTAGGGTCTCCCGCCTGGGAGGCCCTTTTTTTGTATGAGAGATCTATTGTCTAAGATCGGATCCTCAGGAATCCTCCAGGTCGAGGGTGAGCTCGAAAGCCGCTCGGACGAAATCAATCTCTTCCGCATTCGGTTCCCTCTTTCGCGGGGTCAGGCGGTCTACGTAGGAGACGCCTACCACATCATCCCCACGTTTGATGGGGATGGCCAGGGCACCATGCAGCCTGCCGGAGTCTAGGGAGGCCGGGGCCGCCATCTGCTGCTCGCCGGTCTCCGCTGCCCGGATCATCAGCGGCTTGTCCGGGGGGAGTTTTCCTCGGGAGAGATCCAGGCGCGCGCGGTGGTGGAACGACTCGACCCGCCACCCACCCCCCGGCGCCTCGCCGAGGAATGCCACCCGGTCCCAGTCGGCGTGCGCGGCGACCACCAGGGACGCGGCCTGGAGGAACTCGGCTCGGGAGACGTTGGTACGGGACATCTTGGTCAGTTGACCCAATTCCGTTAGGTAGCGGGTCAGGCTCATGCCGCCGTCCTTGTCTCGTCCAAAGTTACCCGGAAGTTCAGTGCTCTTACCAACGTTAGTCTCCGTGGCCTTTCGTTCAACCGCGTGATCCCGGGTGTGGCTGGCGTCTTCTTCAAAGAGGAGAATCGTGTTTCCCAACGAGATCCGCGTTCCGTCCTTGAGCGTTCCTGTCTCGATCTTTTCGCCGTCGAGGAGGGTCCCGCTGGCGCTGGACATATCCACCACCAGATACCGCGTCCCTGAGTACCGGATCTGGCAGTGGACCCGGGAGGTCTCCAGGTCTGAGAGCTGGATGAAGTTCGTGGTTGCCCTGCCGATGGTTATGGAACGCTCCCCCAGGAGGTAAGTTCGACCCTTCTCCGGGCCCTGAATTACCACCAGCCAGCTCCCTCGGGTCTCCTCGGGTGAGACCTCGGGCGGGGCCGCCTGCCCCGGACGCGTGATGGGACGGGTTATTGGCCGGGTGCCCGGCGCGGCGGCGCGACCGGCTGAGGCCGCGGACACATCGTCCTCCGCTGACCGGGAGCGCAGGTGCAGATAGAGGCCCACCACGATGACGATAGCGAGGATTCCGAGCAGGTATGGCATCGCTCTCTCCCTGGATTACGGCTCTGGTTTCTTCTTTGTTGCAAAACAATAGCACCTCCTTCTGACGAGGACAATCCCAGAAGCAAACTGGGGTGTGATCGTTGGGCGTTGGTTCTTGGGCTGAGTTCATGTGGATTTGAGGCTATAGAAGTTTGGGCATGGCTGGGGCCAGGGGCAGGAGCCCTCCGAGCGGGGGTAGGCGATCCCGGCGCCGGTGGAAAAACAGGGGTGGACGGGGGCAAGCCCCCGCCCGGCCCGGCCTCGCAGAAAGGTCCCCCCGTGACGACCGGGTTGTTCGGCTGGGTGCTGTGAGCTACCTGAGAGCGTCCGGTGCGCGTCGCAAGGTCGAGAACATCGAAGTACCAGGGACCGGCGAGCGGCTTCCACTGACCGCGGTGCAGGATCGCATGTCGGTCAACG
>CAYOTU010000101.1:0-10413 GCA_964406905.1 uncultured Myxococcales bacterium
CGGCGGAAAAACCCTTTGTGGTACCCGAAGGCCGGACCCTCAGCGAGGGCCTGGACCGGACCCGGCGGGAGGGCTTCGTGGCCCGCCTCGCGGGGGTCTTTCGTAAGGATCTGAACGAGGATCTGGAGGCCGAGGTGGAAGAGGTCCTCCTAACCTCGGACATCGGCGTGCACACGGCCAACAAGCTCATGGAGGACATGCGCAGCCGCCTCGACAGGGACGGGCTGCGTAGCCAGGAGAAGGTCTGGTCCTTCCTGCGGGAGGAGATCGGCGGGATCCTGTCAAAGCCATCTCTCGACGTCCAGACTCCGCCACCGGGGCAACCCGAGGTGATCCTCGTGGTGGGCGTGAACGGCGTCGGCAAGACCACTACCATCGGAAAGCTTGGATTCCACCTCGGCCGGGGACGCAAGGTTCATTTTGTGGCGGGGGACACCTTCAGGGCCGCAGCGGTGGAGCAGCTCCAGATCTGGGCCGACCGGGTCGGCGCTTCCCTCTCCCGCGGTGCGGACGGTGCGGACCCAGCGTCGGTGGTCTACGACGGAATCAAGGCCGGCGTGGAGGCCGGGGACGAGCTGATCCTCGTTGACACCGCCGGGCGGCTCCACACCAAGGCAAACCTCGTAGATGAGCTGAAGAAGATCCACCGGGTCGCGGGCAAGGCCCTCGATGGCGCACCGCATCAGACCCTCCTGGTCCTGGACGCTACCAACGGGCAGAACGCGCTCCAGCAGGCGGATATCTTCGGCAGGGAGATCGGGGTGAGCGGGATCGTCCTCACCAAGCTCGACGGAACCGCCAAGGGGGGCGTGATTATCGGGATCTGCGACACCTTCGGTATCCCGGTGACCTGGGTGGGGGTCGGAGAGCAGTCCCAGGATCTCCGCGCGTTTGTTCCGGCCGAGTTCACCGCGGCGCTCTTCGGGGATGGCTCCAAGGACTGAGGGCTGCACCGCTAATAACTAAAGTGCTTGACTCACGCGGTGCGCGCGTTACGATTCTTGAGACCACGACTACGACCACAACCGTCGGTTGCTCTGAGGTTCAGCATGTTGAAACGCTTGGGAATTCTCGTTGTCCTGGTGGCGGTGTTCGCACCGTCCCCCGGAGCCGCGCAGGTGCTCTCAGAGGAGGAGTACCACCGGAATATCACGATCCACCAACGACGCCCTTTCCTGGAGGGCAACCGGGTCGAGTTCACCGCGGGCGCCGTTTGGGCCGCGTCCAGCGGAATCTACGGCCACTATGGGGCCCGGGGGCAGCTCGACTACCATATCAACGAGGACTTCTACGTAGGCGCTGGGTATACCCACTTCTTTGCCTACGACACGGGCCTCAAGGACGAGGTCGAGCAGGACTTCAGCCTGGTCTCCGACCGATCCGAGATGTGGTATCAGGCCACCCTCCGTTTCGGCTGGGTGCCCATCGTGGGCAAGGCCTCGCTCTTCGGGCTGGGGATCGGCTATTTCGACACCCACGTCTTCCTGGGTGGCGGGGTCACCGGTACGCGGCTCTCCGTGGCCGCGCCCACAGGAACCTTCGGCATCGGGACGCGCTGGTTCTTCACTCAGGGCCTGTCCGTGGGTCTGGAGCTGGCCGACTCGCCCTATTGGGAGACCTTCCTCAAGTCCGAGGGGCTGGTGCATAACGTCACAGTCATGCTGGGGATCTCGATCTTCCTGCCCTACGACGTCGAAGACAGGTTTGTGAAATGAAGCGCACCACGACAGTAGTTGTTTTGATTGTCGCCGTCGCCGTCGTGCTCGTCACGGCTCCGGCCACCGCGTTGGCTGAGTCCTTTGATATGAACCGGGCTCCCGAGGTGAAGCGAGGGATCCAGTGGCGCGCTCAACGCTCCGAGATTTCCGTGGTGATCGGCCCCACGGTGGAGGACCCCTACTTCAAAAACCTCATGTTCTCCCTGGGATACAACTACCACATCACCAACTGGTTGGCTTTCGGTCTGGACGCGGGCTACACCCTGCCGATCAAGACCAAGGTGGCCGAGCAGATCGAGGCCGAGCGCACTACCCCGGGCAACAGCTTCTCGATCCCGGCCACATACCTGGGCTTCGTGGGGGACCTCCAGATGGAGGTGTCGCCGATCTACGGGAAGTCCATGGTGGCGAATTCCTGGGCCATGGCCTACGACTTCCATATTCTCCTCGGCGCGGGCTTCATGCAGGTCCTGTGGAACGAGGACGTGAAGAACCGCATCAAGGTCGAGGCCAGCGAATTCGTCATCGCTCCCATGTGGGGTGCCGGGGCCAGATTGTTCATCAACAGTATGTTTTCGGTCACCGTGAACGTGAAGGACTACTTCGCCAAGATGTACACCCACGGAAACACAGACTACGACGTGCCCGAAAAGAGCTGGGAGCATAACATTGCGGTGATGGTGGGCTTCTCCATCTTCCTCCCCACCGAGGCCGGCTATGAAGAGGACTAGCCTCGTTCTCATCTTTACCCTCCTCCTCCCCGTCGGTGCTGCCATGGCGAGTCACTATCCCTTGGAGGCGGTTTCCTTTGTCTCCCCGGAGGAGGTGAAGGTCCTGACAAAGCGGGGGATCGAGGACACTGAGCAGCTCCTGGCGAGCACGGCCACTGCGATGGCCCGGTCCGACCTGGCGGGGGTTACGGGGCTGGACAAGAAGCGACTGCGGGAGTTGCAGGAGTTCTGTGATCTTCTCCAGATCCGAGGAGTCGGGCCGAAGATGGCCGCTGTCCTCCGCCTCGCCGGGGTCTATGACACCAGAACCATGGCAGCGGAAGATGCTGTGGCTCTGGCCACGAAGATGAAGAAGGCCAACGACATCCACAAGGTCTCGGAGATTCTCCCGGAGCCCGCTGTGCTCCAGGGCTGGATCGAGCAGGCGGCTGCGTTCAGCCGTTCGTCCCGCTGACAGCGGAGCCGTGCATGGGCCTGAAATCTCGTACCAAATCCGAACGCCGAGAGCGTCGCGCATCGGCCCCGAAATCGTTCCCCGCTCGTCGAGCGACCCCCTGGTGGGAACGCCGGCCAGTCCTTGTTGGCCTCTTTGCGGTGGCCCTGGCAACGGTGGCTGGCTACTCGATCTGGGCCCGGGACGCGCTATGGTACGAGGCCTCCACCGCCACGGAGGCGTTCTTGATTCCCCTGGGCTGGATGGCCCTGATCTTCATCTCAGCGGCCGCGTTTACGGGTCTCCTCTCGGGGTTGCTCCTGCCTCGCCCCGAGCGTGTCCGGAGTATCGGTGTGGACGAGGACGACATGGCCTCTTCCCGGGTTACCATCTCAGCGTTTTTCCAGCCCCGGGGCCTCCTTGTTTCCCTGTTTTTTCTAGGCGCTGTGGGTGCGTCCTTGACGTTGGCCTGGTCCCTGAGCATGGTGAGCGCCGCGTCGGTGACGGTGACCGAGCCGATTCCACTGAAGGTCCTGGCCCCCAAGGGGCGCCTCTCAGCCCTCCTGAATCAACAGGAGTTGGCCCTCGTAATCCGGTCCCGCAGCGAGGAGCCAGTTGCTCTCAAGGCCTTCTTCAGGCAGGCGGCAGATCTGGGCCGCCCTGACGAGTTGGGCCTCGTCGTACCGCGGATCGTAGCCATGGTGGATTCAAAGGACGACGCCAAGGCAGCCGAGGCCTGCAAGGTCCTTGCATCCTTGGGCGATCGCATGAATCAAAACGTGCGGCTGCTCGCGGCAGAGCATTCCCTGGGCAACAGATGGGAGCCCGACCTCATGGCTTGGCTGCGGGGGCAGGTCGCACCCTTTTTGCAAACGCGGATGGATCGGGATGCGCTGCGGGTGCCGATCCTGGAGGCCCTGGCTTGGTTCCAGGCCCCCGGGGACGCGGAGGTGCTCGCTAAGGTCTTCGTCGATGAAAACGAGACCGTCGAGGCCCGTCTGGTAGCGGCCACGGGGCTGGGAAACATGCTTCGCCACGAGGATCTCCCCGCGTTGACAGCGGCGATCCGGGAGGGCACCGGCGATCAGACCCTGGACCTGCGGGTCCTCTGGGCACTCAGGAAGCACGGCGAGGCCTCCTTGCCCGGGAGCTTCGACCCGATTCCCGACCGCTTCGTGGAGGAGGCCGTGCTGGCCGTCGCCGGGCGTCTCAGCGATGAGGATCCAGCGATCCGTTGCGCAGCGGTTGTGGTCTTGCAAGCATTCCAGGACGCGCGGGTGACCCGTCCGGTCACCGATGTTTTTGAGACCAAAGCGGCGGACATCGTCTGTCCGCGGGTCGAGGTGCCGCGCCCCTTCGGCGCGTCGATTCCCTTTGTCACAGGGGAGGAGTTACGGTTCAAGATGCTCAACCTCCTCGCCTCCGTCGCAGTGGATAACCGGGACCTCTACCTCTGGCTGGAGCAGGTCTCCCAGCAGGACCGCTGGAAGCCCGATATCCGGGAGGGGATGATCAAGACTTTCTCGGGGATAGAGGCACACCGGTAGGCTTCAGCAGCACGGCGAGGACGAAGAGCGCTAGCAGGAGGAGGCCTGTAGCGGTCGGGCGGCCCGTGGGGCCAGCGGTGCAGGAGGAGCCTGTCTCAGCGTTCAGGAAGCCCTGCACCCCGCCGCTGTTTCCGGTGTCGTCCTCGGTGGCCATTGCGTCACCTTCCGGATTCGGGCCTTCGATGACGTCCTCGCCGGGCTCCGGCTCCGGGCCGCCGGGGCAGCCCTCGTCCGTGACCCCGTTGCAGTCGTTGTCCACCGCGTCGCAGATTTCCTTCGCGCCAGGGTGGATGTCCTCGTCAGTGTCGTCGCAGTCGTCGGCCTTGCAGGCGTGGTCCCCGTCCTCGTCGGTGCAGACGCAGATTCCGACGTTGGGGTACTCACCCCAGACGGGGCTCCAGCAGTACTCGTCCTCGGTGCAGTTGGCGAAGCTCAGACAGAACTGGTAACAGAACGCGCCTTCAGCACCCTGGACGCAGACGAGGCCGTCCGCACAGTCCTCCATCTCAGGGAGATCCGGCGTGCAGGGCGCACCCTTCTGCTTGCCGTTGCTCGGGACGCACTCGGACCAGCCTCCTGGAATCGGTGCGCAGGCCTCGCTTGCTTCGCAGTCACCGCCCGGGAGCGTGCAGTCGCTCGGGGGGATGCAGGAGTAGATCTCGTTCGCGCAGTGATCCCAGGCACACTCCTGCCAGACTTCAGTGGTCTGGGCCCATGAGCACTCGTCCTGGAAGCAGGCGAACATTTCGTTGAGTTGCTGCTGCGCGCCCGCTGTGCCCTGGTAGTAGCACTCGGTCCGGCACTGCTGGTCCTGGCCGCAATCGTTCATGCAGTCATAGGCTTCCTCGCAGGTCTGCTCGCCGGTCTGCATGGGGAAGCATGTGGTGATCTCGTCCCCACAGTTGTCGTACGCGCAGTCTTGGAACGCGTCACCGCCCAGGCCGCCGCATTCGGTCTCGAAGCACTGCTGCATTATCTGGATCTGGATCTGGGCCTCGGGGGTGGCCTGGGCGAAGCACTCCTCCGTGCAGTCCTGGTCGTACCCGCAGCCGCTCATGCAGGTGTAGGCCTGCTGGCAGTCCATGTACTGGCAGACCGAGTTGCTGCATGTGCCGTCGGCCTCACAGGCCTCCGTGCAGTAGCAGATGGAGGGGTCCTCCTGGCAGGAGGGAAGGGGCGAGCCGATCTTGTCCGCTATCCATGACGCGTACTTGTCCACTCGGGTCTGGTACGCGTAGCCCATGCAGGGATCCCCATACTGGTTTCCCACGGTGGAGTTTACGCCGATGACCTTCCAAGCGCCGCCGACCTCGAAGAGCCCCGGTCCTCCCGAGTCTCCGAAGCAGACCCCCACGCCCCCGTACTCGCTCATATAATTCATGTTCTGGATCTGGACGATCTCCATGGTCCCGGAGCGCTTGAGGCCCCCGCCGGTCCGTTCGATCCCGTCGTCCACCCCGAAGCCCACGTAGAGGCAGTCCTCCCCCGTGAAGCTGTTGTTCATGGCCGTGTAGCTGTAGGGCACCGGCTCCACGTCCTGCACCGGGTTTTTCAGGTGGATCAGGCCGATGTCGCCCGCGCCGGTGTAGGAGGAGTAGTTCGGGTAAGGGAAGAAGACGTCCACCTTGTGAAAGCTTCCCTGGAGGGGCTTGCCGCCGTAGTGGGGACGCGCGTCGGGGCCGATGTAGAACTCCACCACGTCAGGGTAGATCTGGAAGCCGTCATGGTCTGTGAGGCAGTGAGCCGCTGTGAGGACCCAGTTCGGTGCGATGAGGGTGCCGGAGCAGAACGATCCACCATAGCCGTAGCCCGGGTAGTACACAGTGAGCGCGCCCACAGGTTCCCAGCCGAGTTCGGGTTGAGCCCCCACCAGGGGAGATTTCATCAATTCGATGGGCCGCTCCAGGGGAGCGGGGGGCGTCTCCTGGGTCTCAGTGCAGGCGATGACAAACAGCAGCAGGGCAACGAGGACAATAGTTCGGGGCATGGAGGCTCTCCTGGGTTGCGAGCCGTGGAAGTAGAAATCTACCAAGCCGGCCCGCAAGGGTCAAATCTCAGGGGACAGACCGTTGGAACCCCGGGCCATCTTGCGATCAGATTGGTTTGAAGAAGTTCTCTCCGCCTCGTCGCTCGCCGACGATTTTTCCGTCCTCCAGCGCGTCGTAGAGGATCTTCACCACCTCGTTCGGTGCTACGCGCAGCGCAACGGCCAGGTCCGCCGCTGTCTGGGGACGGCGGCCCAGGCTGTCCAGGACCATTTCCAGGGTAGCGCCCCGGTTGCTCTGGGGGGCAGCGGGGGCCAGGCGTTTCGCTATAATCTCGGCCCCCTCCCCGAACATCTTCCGCGCCTTCTCCATGGTGGCCCGATCGCAAGGGAAGACGTCGTCCTCGGGCACGGGCCGCACGGGGGAGTTGATGTCCACGCCGTCACAGGGGATCGTCGCCAGGATGGCAGCGAAGGCCTCCAGGTGGGCCTGGGAGTCGTTGACCCCCTTCAGCAGCATCACTTCAAGCCGCACCTGCCCCGGATGGAGCCGGGCCGTCTCGCGGATTCCCTCCACCATACGATCGAAGCCGTGGTCCGCTGGGGGCTGGTTGATCCTGCGCCAGGTGGCCTCGTCCGGTGCATCGAGGCTCGGCGCCAGGAGGTCGACTCCCATGACCGCCTCCCGTACGATCGGATCCCAGAGCAGGCTCCCGTTGGTGAGGAGCAGGAGGGGTACGTCGGTCAGCGTTTTGACCCCAGCGACCACTACGCCCAGGCCCTGGTACAGGGTGGGCTCCCCGCTCCCGGCCAGTGTGATCACGTCCGGGGCCGCGCCCTCTGCCAGGGCCGTCTCCAGGTCCGCCAGGATCTCTGCGGCCGGCGCGAACCCCCGGGTTTCTCCTGCCAGGTCCGTGGTGTGGCCGAGCTGACAGTAGGTGCAGTCGTAGCTGCACACCTTGTAGGGGACCAGGTCAATCCCGAGGGACCTGCCGAAGCGCCGGGAGTTTACAGGGCCGTATACGTGTTTTCGTCGCATGGCTGCCTCCTCACTGTTCGGTGGCGCTTGCATCCCAGCCGAACCGCGTGGATGATACTCCCCCCAAAGGAGGAACGACAATGGTTGTTTCAGAGAACTGGACCGAGGCCACCCCCGGGCGGGGCACCGTGGACATCACCCTTACCGCGCAGGCTGTCGTGGCCCGTACGGACGTCGTCGAGGGCCTCTGCACGGTCTTTGTCCACCACACGTCGTGTTCGTTGATCCTCTGCGAAAATGCTGATCCCGCTGTGCGCCGGGACCTGGAGACCTGGGCTGCCCGTGTCGCACCCGACGGCGACCCCGCGTGGGAGCATTCTTCAGAAGGCCCGGACGACATGTCCGCACATATCCGCAGCGTCATCACCCAGCCGTCGATCTCCATTCCCGTGCGTAGCGGCCGTCTCGATCTGGGCACATGGCAGGGCCTTTACCTCTGGGAGCACAGGGAAGGACCGCATCGGCGAAAGGTCACGGTGACGGTAATCGATTAAGGGTTCGGGCCCTCGCCGCCGCTTTTTTCATAGAGTTCCATACGGATCGCTTCGATTTTTTTCGCAAGATCCTTGACGATATCCGGGTGCTCCCGAGAGACGTCTTTGCGCTCGCGAGGATCCGCGCGGAGGTCGAAGAGTTCGAACCAGCGGCCGTCGCGGCGGCAGACCTTTTTCGCTACGGTGGGGCAGATCGTGTCCTTTCGGGAGTGTTGGATCAGCTTCCAGTTCCGGGTCCGCCAGGCCCGGGAGACCCAGGATTCCGAGTAGACCGGCACGTCCGGGAGGCGGGGCCCGCCTTTCAAGGCCGAGAGGAGGCTGCGGCCCGTCATGGCCGTGGGGATCGGGAGGCCCAGGAGGTCCAGGATCGTCGGGGGCAGGTCCACGTGCTGCGCGATGTCCTGCCGGATCGTGTTCGGTGCGATCACGCCGGGGAGGGAGACCATGATGGGGACGTTGATCTCCTCGTCGTACCAGGTGAGGCCGTGGCTCTGGCGGCAGCTCTTCCCCGAGACCCAGTCCCGGCACGCGTGAGCTCGACCAAAGACCTCACCGTGATCCGCTGTGAGGATCACCAGGGTTTTCTCCCGCAGCCCGAGGCGTTCCAAGGCCTCCATGAGCTTGCCCACGTGGCGGTCGGCCCAGGCCGCCTCGGCCAGGTAGGCCACAGCGGCTGGCAGATCCTTCACACCCTTCAGGTTCTCGGTCACTTCTTCCAGGACCTCCTTCGGGGGCTTGTAGGGCTGGTGGGGGGCCAGGAGGTTAAGCTCCAGGAGGAAAGGTTGGTCTCGGTGGGCCTCCATAAACTCGATGGAGAGGTCTGTCAGTATGGTTGCGTCTTCAGGATCCCGGGCGCTGTCCTGTAGCACCTCGAAGCCCGGATCTACCCCCCACTTGTACGCTGGGAAGTAGAGATGGTCGTGGGTCGCGCCGATGGTCATGTAGCCGCGGTCCCGCAGGAGCCGCGTCAGATAGGGCGGCCGCTTCGCGTAGAACATGGGCCGCCGGTCCACCTTGTTCCAGTACGTGGTCAGGAAGCCCAGCGCACGGGGATGCGCGCCGAAGAGCATGGTGTTCATGGACAGAAGGGTCGTGTTGCCGTTCGAGAACCCCTCGGGGAAGGTAGCGCCGGAGGCCTCGAGGCGGTCGATGTGAGGCGAGATCGACGGCCCCTCCCAGCGCCGGTTTGTGCCCACCACGTCCGAGCGCAAAGCGTCCACCACGATGTAGATCACGTTGACGGGGCCGGCCTTGGCCGGGCACTCCAGACGGGGGTTGGCCCAGGCGATGTAGCCCTGTTTCGGGTCGCCTCCCACGGCCAGGGTCAGTTTCCCCCCGGTCGCTGCCAGGGGGACCACCACGTCCGCTGGCCAAGCCTCGTGTCGGGAGAGGGCGCGGACCTCGAGGTCAGTCTTCCAGAGCACCTCCTGCCCTTCCTTCAGGGTGATCCCCAGTTTTTTTGAGTCCTTGCGTTTGTGGAACGCTGCTACGGAGAAGATCAGCCGGCCCCCGTCGCAGCGGGGCAGAGGAAGGGTAATCGTGGTGCCCCCGGGGAGGACCAAAGCGTCCCTCATGTCCCGCAGGGCCCGGCGTTTTTCATGAAAGACCACGCGCCGCCGCCAGGGATGGCGCCGCCCCTCCGCGTCCCCGTACCACATCTCCTGGATGACGCGCTTCGACGCTGGGCCCCGGTACTCGTCGGGCAGGGGCGGGGTAAAGGTGGCGTCCGCCAGGTGGTCCAGGACCCAGTGGCGGATCGCGTACGCGGGCGCTTCCTCCGCGCTGGCCGCGGCGGGCACGACGCAGGCGGCGCAGATCACGCCGATGACCACTGACGTGCGTATTCTTGCTGAACTACTCAACGCGGAAGCGGACGGTGCCGAGGAGTGCGTCGGTGGGGCCCAGGACCTCGACGGCCCAGTCGCCGCGGCGGCGCTCGTTGATCGTCACGTAGGCCCAGGTGCGCCAGCGGCTTGCCTTGGGGCCGACCTTCAGATCAGCGAGCCGCGAGAGCTCTTCTCCGTCCTTTTTCCAGACCACCGTGACCTGGTGCTGCTCCTCGGTGGGGTTCTTGAAGACCATGAACGCGTAGAGCTTGCCCACGGACGCGTCGAAGACCGTCCCCGGGTCCACGGGCTCCCGCGTCTCCCGATTGATTGACGGCGCGACGGCTGCGCGGCTCAGAATCAGGGTCGGCTCACTATCCTCGCCATCCACCGGCATGGGCGCTGGGAGGAAGCCCAACTCCTGTTCGCTGTCCACGGTCGCAAGCTCCCGGCTGGGATCGTCAGTAGCGGGGTCCACGGTCGCCTCCTGCGCCCTTCGGGCTTGGTCCCGGCTGGGATCGTCAGCAGCGGGGTCCACGGTCGCCTCCTGCGCCCTTCGGGCTTGGTCCCGGCTGGGATCGTCAGCAGCGGGGTCCACGGTCGCCTCCTGCGCCCTTCGGGCTTGGTCCCGGCTGGGATCG
>CAYOTU010000102.1:0-7599 GCA_964406905.1 uncultured Myxococcales bacterium
GACAGCTCCTGTCAGGAGGGAGGCTGTGCAGCGGTCTTCCGTTAACGCGGGCCAGCGCTCCCAGGCTTCCCTCCCTCCGCCGCCGCGTCCTCGGATTCGGCGGGTGATCCCGACCGGAGTTGAGTTGGTGCTGGATCACCTCTTGAGAGGGACTCCATGGGACAAGGTCATGGGTCGCCGAATGAGGTTGTGGGCCGAAGAACTGCGGAAGCCCGAGCAACTCGTTGGCTGGGTGGACGAGACCGCTGCGGCCGCGCTCTCTGAGCTGGGGGATCTGAAACAGGGGGTTGACGAGGCCGTGGAACTCTCCGTCGGCAGCGGCGAGTTCGCTGCGTCAACCCTGAAGGAATTTATCAAGGAGTCCCCGCGGCTCGCGTCAACCTGGTCACGGGACATTCTCGCTGACGCGCTCGGGATCTCCTTCTTCGGACCCGGCTTCATCGATCTCAGGGAGTCTATTGAGCGACAGCGGAGTGAGTGTGACACGGTTCCGCTGTCGGTCTCGGGAAATCAAGGCACGCTTCGGATGCCCTACAGCGTAAGGCGCAGCCTCCTCGAGGATGTGGTCCGACGGCTGGACATGGAGCACGGCTGGCGGGGTCCACGGGGCTGGAACTCGCCTGCCGCAAAGGTGACGTTCGATCTGGGCGGCCTCCAACGGATCTCTGTACCCACGGAGCCCCTGACAGCGGCCAGCCTGGAGATTCTCCAGCGTATCCTGCGTATGCGGCTTCCTTCGCTGGACGGGCGCAATATCGAGGAACTGCGTGGACACCATCCATGGATAGCTCGCGTCAGGGAGCACATCGAGCTGGCCAGAGTGATCCAGACCGGAGCGAGCGGCATCCGGATGGATGAGGTCGATCTCCTGCCCGCGTTCATCCATCTGCGCCTCCAGGACCTCTCACAGGACTGGGAGCCCCTGCTCCTTGCGCTGGCCAAGGAGACCGGGCAGCGGAGCATTCGGCGACGAGGGAAGACGCGCGGCGCTGCGCGTGGATCTCGCGCGGCCATCATCGAGGGTTTGCTGATCACCGAAATCCTCGGCGAGGATCTCGGGCGTCGCGCCCCGCGGCCGAGGCTCGGAGCCGCGTCATGACGCGGTCGGACCCGCCCGGGTCCGAAGCCGGCACCTGGGTAGAGGTCAGCCGCGGCGCGCTGGCCCACAACGTCCGCCAGTTTCTCTCGATCCTGGGCTCAGATGTGCGCCTGGGAGCGGTGGTCAAGGCCAACGCGTACGGCCACGGCCTGGTTGAGGTTTCCCGGATCTTCCTGGACGCAGGCGCACATTGGCTCTGCATAAACGCTCTGTACGAGGCCGAGGCCCTGCGCGACGCGGGAATCGATGCGCCGATCTATATCATGGGTTCGATCACCCCCCGCGACGCGTCCGCAGCGGTCCGCCTGGGATGTCGCGTCGTGGTGTACCGCGATGACGTGGTGAAGGCCCTCTCTGACGCAGCGGCCGCGGCTGGAGCAGGGCCGGTGCCTGTCCACATCAAGCTCGAGACCGGCAACAACCGCCAGGGCCTCTTGCCCGCTGACGCTGTAGCGCTGGCTCGAAGGGTAGGGGACCTCCCCGGGGTCACCCTGGAAGGTCTCACCAGCCACTACGCGGACATCGAGGACACCACGGACCATCGCTTCGCTCGGCAACAGCTCGACCTGTTCAGGGAGGTAGTGCGGGTGGTCGCCTCGGACATCGGTCCCGTGCCGGTCCTGCATTTCTCCAACAGCGCCGCGGCGATGCTCTGGCCCGAGACCCACCTGGACATGATCCGTCCCGGGATCTCCCTCTACGGCATGTGGCCCTCCAAGGAGACCTACGTCAGCGCGCTCGTCCATCGCGTTAACCCCATGGAGCTTCGGCCGGCCCTCACCTGGAAGACCCGAATTGCCCAGATCAAGGACCTGGCCCCAGGGGAATCCGTCGGCTATGGGCGCAGCTTCCGTGCTACTCACCCGATGCGGCTGGCAGTGCTCCCCGTGGGCTACTACGACGGCTACGACCGCGGCCTCGGCAACCACGCACAGGTCCTAGTCGGAGGGGACCTCGCGCCGCTGGTGGGGCGTGTCTGTATGAACATGATCATGGTGGACGTGACCCACGTCAGTGACGTGGCGCTCGATCAGGAGGTGACTCTCCTAGCCCCGGATGCTGAGGGCGTCGTGAGCGCTGATCGCCTGGCCGAATGGTCCGGTACGATCAACTACGAGGTGACGACCCGGATCAACGAGCGCGTGGAGCGACTGATTGTCGACTGATCCGCTATCAATTCTGTACGAAGACAACCACCTGCTGGTGGTTGACAAAGCAGCGGGTGTCCTGGTTCAAGGTGACGCGACCGGGGATCCCTGCCTCCTCGACCATGCGCGTTCATATCTTGCGAAGCGATACCACAAGCCGGGGCGGGTTTTCATCGCCGCGGCCCACCGCCTTGACAGGCCCGTCTCTGGAGTTGTGGTCCTGGCAAGGACCAGCAAGGCGGCCGCCAGACTGGCTGCCGCGTTCCGAGACGGCCGCGTGGAGAAGGAATACCTTGCCGTGGTCCACCGCGCGCCGCCGCAGGACTCCGGCGAGATCGAGACCTGGCTCCTCAAGGACGCCCGAACAAATCGGGTCACGTCCCATTCGTCCGCTGTCCCAGGTTCAAAACGGGCAATAAGCCGATACCGTGTCCTGGCCCAAGCGGATGGACGATCCCTGGTGGCGCTCGAACTCCTCACCGGGCGAAGCCACCAACTGAGGGTACACCTCCAAACCCTGGGCTGTCCCGTAGTCGGCGACCTCCGCTACGGTCCAGGCCCTGCGCTCGGGCCACGGATCCTGCTGCATTGCGCTCGGATGGTGGTGCCGCACCCGATCGAGGGAGTTCCAAAGGAGTTCAGAGCCCCGCTGCCCGACGCATGGGCCGAACACTCACCTTGTTGAATATAAGGGGTCATGCCGGGATCGGTTCCTGTCATGTCATCTTCTCAATCGCTGGAACCGACTGCACATGATATGGCAGGAACCGACCCCGTGCCCGGCCAGAATCGCCTTTCAAGTGTTGACTCAATCCCGGGTATGACATATCATCATACTCGGAGGCCAATATGAATCGAGCCAAGATCGCCATCACCATTGACCCAACCATCCTCCAGGAACTTGACCTCCTCGTTGCATCGGAGCAGTTCCGGAGCCGCAGCCAAGCGATCGAAGAGGCGGTTTCCGACAAGCTTCGCCATCTCTCCCGAAGGCGCCTCGCCCGGGAATGTGCGCGGCTCGACCCCAGGTACGAGCAGGCCATGGCAGAGGAAGGGATGTCCGCGGAGTTGAGTGAATGGCCAGAATACTGAGAGGAGACATTCGCTGGGCCGATCTGAATCCTACACGCGGCCACGAGCAGGCTGGTATGCGACCGGTCCTTGTGCTGAGTCAAGATATCTTCAACGAACGCTCCGGGACTGTTGTGGCGGTAGCCATCACCAGCCAACCGCCCCGTGCCGGCTTTCCCCTTACTTTCGAGATCACGTCTCAGGGCATGCCAAAACGTTCCTGGGTCAAAATCAGCCAGGTCCGGACGCTCTCGGTGGAGCGTCTCGGGCGAAGGCTGGTGCGGGCAACACCCGAGGATCTGGTGACGGTCATAGAAGGTCTGAACGAAATCATCGGCACCTGATGGAAATTGATCGGTGCCTGGCTTTGTTGTGGGCCGCTGACCGCGGCCGTTCTACTTACTTCAAGACCCGGTCAACCCGCACTGCTCGGCCACAGTGGGGTTGTAGTGGGCTTTCAGGAAATCCGCGCCCATTTCCTTACGGGCCAGGAGGGGCTCTACCTCGAAGGCCTGCTTGATCCAGTACTGGGCGATCTTTTCGACGGAGTTGGCCTCGGAGAACGCCCGGATCAGGCGGATAGCGTGAGCCCGCTTGTACTCCCCCCAGAATGAGGCGATCGCGCGCTGATAGAAGAGGGAACGGACGGATGGCCTCATCTCAGCGGCCTGCGCTATCACAGGATCCAGGTCCTTAACCTCTCGGACGCCCCGGAGCATGGAGTTGAGGCCCGGTCCCTTTCGTCCGCGCAAGACGGTCAAGGCAAGGACGACAAGCAGGGCGATGGCAAAAACAATGACGGTCCGCACGTAAACCTCCTCTATAGGAGAAGGTTACGTCCGACAACACCGATTGGCAACCCTTGACACCCCGAGGGGGGGGGTGGTAAAAAAAGTCGTTCGGTGTACAAGCGAATCGACGGTCATCGCAAGGACGGGACGGCGACATGAAGCATCTTCCAGTGACAATTTTTGCGGTGCTGCTGTTTTTGCTCGGAACATCGGCAGGCTGCGGACCGACTCGCTCAGTGACCGCCATATCAGCGGCCAAGGACGGGATGTACCGTGCCCGCATAGCCGGTGCGCATGAGTACAAGCCTGGCGCACGCTACGACACCAAGGCGCAGTACAACTATTTCCTCGCTGTCGAGTATATCGAGAAGGCCAAGGTCTTTCAGGGCTTCTCCGAGTTCGACGCGGCGGAGAGCTTTGCGCTCAAGTCAGCGCGTCTCACAAAGGAGGCGATTGAACTCCTTGAGGAGTACGAGCGCCATATCGGGAACAAGTGTGTTCAGCCAACAAGAGGAGCCGCTAAATGATCCCCCGAGGCTCCAAAACGCTAGCGTCCTTCCTCCTCCTTGCGGTGGTCGTCGGGCTCCTCGGCGGCTGCGTCACCAGCCAACGGGTGAACGCGGAGACCGATGCCATATACCAGAAGCTCCACGCGATCGACGAGCACGCCTTCATCTGCGCTCCGAAGGCTTATGCGATGACCCGCTCCAACGCGGACTTCGCCCGCTGGGAGGCAATGCAGGGGGACAGCTATCGCGCGAAGGTCCACCTGGAGAAGGCCCACCTCTGGATGAAAAAAATCATGCGGGAGGCCTTCAACACGGACGGGACGTTCAAGGACGGCTGCGAGGGGGACCAGGACGGTGACGGGGTGCTCAACTCCAAGGACAAATGCCCCACAGTGGCCGAGGACTGCGACGGCGATCAAGATGAGGACGGCTGCCCCGAGTTCGATAAGGACGGCGACGGCATCTCCGACGAAGCAGACAAGTGCCCGCTGGATCCCGAGGACAAGGACGGCTTCGAGGATGCGGATGGTTGCCCTGACCTGGACAACGACCTCGACGGCATCCTGGACACAAAGGACAAATGCCCCAACCAGCCCGAGGACTTCGACCAGTTCCAGGACGAAGACGGCTGCCCCGAAATCGACAACGATGGGGACGGCATCCCGGACACCAAGGACAAGTGTCCCAACCAGCCCGAGGACTTCGACGGGGACCAGGACGACGACGGCTGTCCGGACCTCTACAAGAATATCATCATCAAGGAAGGCAAGATCGAGTTGAAACAGAAGATCTTCTTCGCCTTCAACAAAGCCAAGATTCTCTCAAAGTCCTTCGGCATCCTCAACGAGGTCGCCACCGCGCTCAAGGATAAGCCCGAGATCAGGATACGTATTGAGGGCCACACCGACTCCAAGGGTTCGGACCGCTATAACAAGAAGCTCTCGACCAAGCGGGCCAAGTCGGTTCGGATGTTCATGATCAAGGCGGGAGTGGACCCGTCGCGCATGGTGTCCATCGGCTACGGCGAGGAGCGGCCCATCGCGGACAACGACACCGATGACGGCCGTGAGCTGAACCGCCGCGTCGAGTTCTATATCATGGATGCAGACAGCACGCCTTGATCTCCCTCGCCCTGGTCCTCCTTACGCTCCTCTCGGCTGAGCCAGCCACCCGACTCATCACCCTCCCGTTCTTTCATAGCGAGGTACGGGTTCCTTTTGCATGGGCTGTCGAGGTGGACGAGCATCTGGATGTCGTCATCATTCGTGACGCTCGGGACAGCGGCTGCCGCCTCTCCCTGACACGCCACAGCGGAGACGATGTCCCCGAGGTTATCAGACGGGTACACGAACACCTCTACCTGGGTTCCTCCCTCTTGTCGCAGACGCGGGGCGAGGCCAACGTCCGAACCCGCACGGCTCGTCCGGATGCTGCATTCGGGGAGTACACGCGTAGGGGACGCCGAGGACGGATTTTCGCTATGTTCCGGTCTGTAGAAGACGAAGGTTTTGCAGCGGTCCTGACCTGTCCCCGCGGAGTCCCGGGCGATTGGGGCGTCGCTGCGCCTCTGTTCAGCTCTTTCAGATCTACTATCCGGTAAAGAGCGACTTGAACCAGTCCCAGAAGCCTCGCTTCACCGGCTCCGGCGTCGAGGTCATTCCGTCGGGACGGGTGAATTCCTTCAACTCGTCCTTCGCTGTGGGGTGGTGGGGGTTGACCCGCAGAAGCCGTGCGTAGCAGGTGGCCGCTTCGTCGTTGTTGCCCAGGCTGCGCTCCAGGCGCGCTCTGTAGTAAAGAGCGCGTTCGCAACGGTCACGGGTCTTCAGGGCCTTGTCCAGGAGTTGGCGGGCTTTGTTGGGCGCAAAGTCGTCTTTTATTTGACCGTTCTGGTATCCCTGAAATAGGGACCAGGCACGGTAGGCGAAGTACTCGGACTCCAGCGGGTTGAGATCCACGGCCCGACCCAGGAGATTGTAGGCCTCCACCCAGTGGGTCATCTTCATCCGCCGCCGGGCCTGCTGGAAGAATTCGTCCGCGTCGAAGAGACGGGAGTAGACGTACTCAGCGGGCTCGGGATATCGGGTGCCATTGCGTTCGTCGTAGATGCGACGCTCGTTTCGGTTGATCAGCATGCTCCAGGACCGATCAATCGCGTCGAGAATCAGCGTCAGGATCTCCTGGGCGCGGTCGCTGAGGACATAGGCCCGGTAGTTCGCTGCTGCGTAACGGTGCTTGAGAAGGGCGTGGGCGTTGCGGATCTCCGATAGTTCGGAGATCGGCTCCACGCTAAGGATCCCGTAAAAGCCCTTGCTTCGCATCTCCTCGTATTCTTTCGCGAGGAGTTCCTCGATGTGGTCGTCCGTGTCGGGTTGAGGCAGGCCCCGCGGTGGAAGTGGCGGGAGCGCCTGGACAACGGCAGGCGCCTCCGGTGCGCCGGGACTGGATTCGTCGTGCGCCCGGGGTGCCTCCAGCGTCGAAGGCGTTCTGGCCGCAAAGCCGCCGGGGATGCCATCGGGTGGGGAAGAGGGCTTCGGCCTGGAAATGGGCATGGGTACTTCGGGGCTGGAAGCCGTCGGCGGATCGATCGGCTTGTTGATCGGCTCCTTGCTCATGTCTCGGATTTTGACCGTCTCTCCTGAGCGTTTCCGAATCATGAGGTTAGAGAAATCGATATTGGACGAGCCGCCGAACTGAACCTCGTTTTTGGTCAGCCGCTCAGTCTCCTGAGGGCCGAGGTTGCCGATGGCCTGCTCCGCCTCCTGGAGGGCCATCCTCAGGACGTCGTCCACGGTCTCCGGGCTCTGGCGCACAGTTCGAGGTGTAGCGGGCGGAGGCGTAACTACCTCTCGTTGGACGGGCGGTGGCGGTGGTTCGGGCGCAGCCACGACAGGCGTACCGAACGCGGTAGCGCTTCCGGAAGACTGAGCCGCGGGTTCCACGGTCGCAGGCTCCCGGCTGGGATCGGGCTCGGGGGCCGCGGG
>CAYOTU010000102.1:7699-10336 GCA_964406905.1 uncultured Myxococcales bacterium
CCGCGGGTTCCACGGTCGCAGGCTCCCGGCTGGGATCGGGCTCGGGGGCCGCGGGATCCACGGTCGCAGGTTCCCGGCTGGACCTGGGGTCCCCGCCGCCCCACACAGCGTTCGGGAAAGTGTACTTACCGGGGGTGGCCTTGGGCGAGGGCGCTACGGGCTCTTGGACGACATCTTCGAGAGGTCCCGTTTCCTGTTCGGCCGCGGCTGCCTCCCTCTCCAGATCGGGTCGGGTTCCGATAAACTGGGTCTGACGGCTCTGTGATTTTACGGCCGCTACCTGCTCGGGCATGAACATCACCGTCTGTCCGGCCTCGGCCTGCACCTCGATCTTGATGTCTGCCGCGCCAGGGGATCGAACAGACGCACGTCGAAAGCCTTCTCCCGCCTCCTCAGCGAAGGTGAGCATGCCGGTGTAGCAGAGTGCGTAGCACTGCCGCAAGGCCGTCTGCTGACCGTTTGCGCTGCTCAGGATCTCACTGACGGTTGCCTCCCCGGCCAGAAGGGTCTCCAAGACCTCCTCGTCGAAGAAGACCGAGCGAAACTGGATCATGTGCCGGTAGAGGTCCCCGGTTTTTCGTACCGGTGTGTCCCAGCGATCAGCAAAGAACATGGCCATGGTCTCGGTATCCTCTGAACGAGATACGGCCATGAAGAGGGCCTCGTAAGGATCCAGACGAAAAGGTCGCTCCATCGCCTCGTGGACCCCCGCGTCCAGGCGGCTCCAAACAAAATCGTCAGCCTCGAAGATAGTCTGGAAGAGGCGCCTGGACTGCTCGGCCTTCAGTCGCCGGATCTGCTTCTCGCTGAAAATCTTGTCTTCGACGAGGGTCTCCTCGAGCTTCATTCCCTTACGAGCGCTGGTATCAAGGAGTTGGGCCGTCTGCTCCCGGCCGATGAGCTTGCGGCCCAGTAGAAAAGCGGGAAATGAGTACTTCATGGAATCAGAGAGAGCGTCCACTGGTTCGCCCTCGGAGAAGCGAACGGTGATGGCCTCGCTACGCGCTCGAACTCGCACCTCGCCGGAGAAGAACTCCGACTTGAGTTGTCGGACGATATGGAAGAACTGGAACCGCGCCAGCCGTTCCCCGCCAAGACCCATGCGCGTGTACTCCCGTCAGTAGAGTGTCAACCGGATACTAAGCCACGGCGGTGAGGGGTGTCAAGGCGGTGCGTTACCCCAGATCCATCATCAAAACGGTGACCGAGGGCGTCGAGCTGCGTTTCTCCGCAAGGCGGCAAGCCGATCCGGGCGGAGGTGTGCTAGATGCACATTGAGCACCGGATTGGTGAAGCCAACACAGCGGAGGGGCGTTGATCGGCGGCCGAATCGCTGTTTTGGGTGGTGGATCTGGGTTACCCACAAATCCCTTGAACCAAATGCCAGCGACCATCTATACTGGGGCGGTTGGCTTTTTGACTTCCGAAAGGATCCGTAAACATGGGCGACTTTTCGGTCCGTTACTGGGGCGTTCGCGGAAGTATCCCGGTCTCCGGTCCCTCGACGGTGCGCTACGGCGGCAACACCTCTTGTGTCGAGGTCCAGGCCGGCGGCAAGCACGTCATCATCGACGCGGGGACAGGAATCAGGGCCCTGGGCAATTCCCTGAAGCCACCGCTGAATCTCTTGATGATATTCAGCCATCTGCATTGGGATCACATCCAGGGTTTCCCCTTCTTCTCGCCCATCTACTGCAAGGACGTCAACATCGAGATGTACTCCGGCCACAAGGCCGAGGGCAGCCTGATCACCGTCCTCGAAGGCCAGATGCAGGAACCCAACTTCCCGGTCAGCCTGCGCGGGCTCCCCGCCAAGCTTCACTTTACGGAGATTCCCCCGGGAAAGACCCTGATCTTCGGCGAGCTTACGGTACGCACGATTGAGCTCCGGCATCCGAATGGTGCCATGGGTATGCGCTTCGAGTATGGAGGACGGTCGTTCGTCCACTTGACCGACCACGAGCACGACGACACATTCGACAAGTCAGTGTTGGCGTTCTGCCGGGACGCGGACGTCCTCAGCATAGACACTATGTTCTCCCCTGATGACTACCCGGGACATGAAGGCTGGGGCCACTCTCACTGGAAACACGCTGTGGATATCTGCCAGCGTGCTGGCGTGAAGCGCTTGGTTCTGTTCCACCACAACCCGGACTATGACGATGATCGGCTCGACGCGATCATCGCGCAGGTGCGGGAGTATTTTCCCGACACAACGATGGCCTGGGAGGGCCTGGAACTGGAACCATGACGCATGCTTGAGATACTGAACCCCACCGGCGGTCACTTCTGGCTGGGTCTGGGATTGGTGCTGGTCATCCTGGAGATGGTCCTGCCGGGGTTTGTTCTCCTCAGTCTCGGCCTCGGCGCCTTGCTACCCGCGGTTCTCGCCTATCTCGGTGTCAACTCCCTGGGTTGGCTCCTCGGGGCCTACGCCTTGTTCTCAGTGGTGACCCTTTTCGCAATCCGTGAAGTTCTCTGTAAAAGATACTTCGGTGCCATGAAGAAGATGGAGACCAACGTCCTCGGCATGATCGGAGTCCAGGGCATCGTTACGACCCGCGTTGGAGAGATCCACGATCCCGGCTACGTTAGGGTCCATGGGGAGGACTGGCGCGCCATCGCGACCGGGCCGGC
>CAYOTU010000103.1:0-10299 GCA_964406905.1 uncultured Myxococcales bacterium
GCCAATCTGCCGAGTCGCTGCAGATACCTGTCGGCGTGCGACAGGTAGAACGCCAAGGCGTCCTCGAATCGTTTTCCAACCAGCCCGTTGATCAACATCTGAGAAATAATTCGCTTCTGCTTCAGCACTTGCTGTGACCGCAAGAGAAACTGCTTCTCATCCGACGACATCTGCGCCATCTGCTGCGAGAGGACGACTCGAGCCTGCGGCTGGTACATCCAGAAGTAGAGCAGGTCCAGTGAATCGATCACGATGTCGCGAAATAGCTCGGAGTCCTTGTCCTTCAGCTCCTTGAAGACGGCCTTCGGACGTTCGAGCAAGGTCAACACCTCTTGCTCCGGGAAAGCCGTCTCTAACCGTCCGTATACGTCGTAGACTTGGGAGAGCTTCTCTTCGTAGTCGTTTCTTCGGTGCAACATGTTGTGCTGGCGGTCCGCGGTTCCCTCGATAATCGCCGCAACGAAGTCCGATGCCGTCTTGGAGATAATGGTTGCCCAAAGCTGCATGCCCGCCAAGGCGACCACCGAGGAAACGCCGGCCCCGGTAACCAAGCGAAGGATGACGAAGTTGAGGCCAACGGCAACCGGGATGGAGAGGATGGTCCTGAAGAAGTTGCCGACGATCACTCCAAGCGGTAGGCCGCGATATGTGTTGTGGCTCGAGATATAGATCCCATTGGCCAAAGCCATAACCGAGTACAAGAGGATCGGATTGGTCGCGATCGTAATATCGAAGTTCCGCGCCAGGAGAAGGTCTTTCACCAAAAAGTCCAGCAGCGGCACCGAGAAGCCGGTGAAAAGAAGAGAGTCAGCGACGCGCCCCCATGAAATGAGATCTCTCCATTCAAGCAAAGATGATCGGCGTAGCCCGCCACCGCCCACGACGGATTGCAGGATGTTTCGGAAACCGGTGATGCTGAACCAGATCACCGCGCCGAAGTAAGCGAGCAACCACCAGTCCTTCGTCAAGTAGAACGTCAGAAATGCGGGGATGAAGCCCACGAGGATCTTCGCTGCGTTCATAACCCCAGAATTCAGATGGTTCGAACTCGGCCCTGCTTTCGGCGTGTCGGTCGTCGACGGCGACAAGGACAGGCCGTTGCTCAGCTGATCGGGTATTCCTCCCAACGAGGCGATATTGCCGATGCTCGCCAGGGTCGTGCTGTTGTGCCCCACGGACCAGGTCACCTCCTGATCCCGGGGGTCGTGCGCGAGGACTTCGGTCGCAAGGTCGCGGTGGGCACGAAATCGGCGAACCGGGGCGGTACCGCTCTGGACGGCCATAACATGTCGTCTTGCCACCGTCGCCACAGGGAGCACTCGGTCAGGTTCATGCCGAATCTCCCGGCGAGCACGCCACGGAAGACTGCGCCCAACGACTAGCCCCATGCCTCGGGTGTGTAGCGAATGTCCTATTGAGTCGCTCCCGAGGCGGCTCCTCAGTCGGCTGACGCTGTAGAATCCAAGCAGCGTCTTGAGGTCCTTCAGAATCGCCCTGGTCTTCTCCATAGCCGCGGTGTCATCCGAGTCCTGTTCGAGGGTGGCCAGGATCTCGCGAACCATTCGTTTGGCTTCCACCACGTTGCCGCTGTTAATGACCAACCGGATCTCGTTGATCAGAAGCCTGTGCCTAGTGCGGCCCTGAGCCCAGTCCTTCAGGTTGAAGATCTCCAGATGAGTGATACGCCCTTTTCCTGCGTAGAGGACCTCCAGGACATCTGCCGGCGAAAGGTTCGAAGGGTTGAGCGTGATGCGCGACCGACATGGTAGCCGGTCCAGCTTGTCGATCATGGCTGCCGGGTCCAGGCAGAGCATCTCCGGGACATCGTCACCTTCGCTCGGTCTCCCTGAATCAGGGACCGAGGGGTTCTTCTCTGGACGGAAATACTCCTCGACCAGCGTCTCGGGATCGAGCTGGTTGAATGCATCAACGAGCTCACGAATGCGGCTCTGGTCGCCACTGGATGCAGTTTTATAGTCCTCGGAAAGGCTCTCGGTTTTCCGTCGCAGATGCGGCAGGAGCGTTCGATGCACAAACTCCGCAAGGTGTACCAACGACGCTTGCCCGCACCCCACTGAGTCCAAGAACGCCTTCGCCTCCAGCGGAGGCACGGCGAGGCCGAGCGTCTCGTTGATGGCTGGGAGATGGTTATCATTGAAACTCTGCAACAGCTCGAGGACGCACCCTCTTTCGTATTCGACAACGGCCAGCCCTTGGTCCAGGAAAGCCCTGACCTCGGGTTCATCTAGGAAACGCAGAAAGTCCTCACGCCCCAGGAACCCGCGAGGAGACCAGATCAGCTGGACGTACTTGTCGCGAAGGCGGGCCCTCATTTCGATGCCAATTCGGACATCTATGCCCATGATGTTCGCAGCTTCAAGCAACTCGGCCGCTGCCCCGGGCTTGACGTCGCTGTAATAGATGACTCCCAGGAAACGGATTCCCTTGATCCATGCATCCATGATCAAGTGGGTGGGCGATTTGCGACCCTTGGTATTCGCATCGTGAACATGGTGGTCAAATGCGAGCTGATTCCAGGCCTCGGGCATCTCGAGGAGATGGTACTTGCGAAGCTGTTTGTGGATAAAATGCGGCTTGCCCGAAGAAGCCTCTCGAAAATCATGCGCCAAGGCCAACTGCCGCTGCTTGTCACCTGCGGCACGGACGATCTCTTTCATAATCTGCATCAGCACGCGGGCCACGTTCAGGCGGAGCGCCTGACTGCTGTCGTGAAGCGACTCTGCCCGCACCGCGCGCAATGCGGTGATCCGCTCGGCGGCGGTGCCGTGCTCGAATGTTCCGAGAAGATCAATCATGGCTGAGGCGATGCGCAGCGACTTGGGCGCAGCCAGCTCCTTGATGCCGCGCGGGTGCAAACCCGGCTCGAATAGTCTTCGTAGGAGCGTCGGGTTCTTTCCTCCTGAGAGAATCTTATTCACGACCTCCAGAAGGCGATAGTCGCCTTCATCGTAGAACAACCGGTATCGAACGCCTGGCTTGGTCACGGTAGACGCTCCAGAGAAATGGAATTCGGGGACCAGATGCCCGTGGCAGTTACGATTGCGTGGGGACAACGAATGCGGGCTCCACAGGCGGTCGTCATCGGTCATCCTCCGTCGCCCTATCCGGGCTGTCTGTCTGCGCGGCCATCCACCGATCGAAATCTAGCTTGCGGACTCGCCACTGGCCGCGAACCTTGAAGGCCGGTAGCTCCCCACGTTGCACCATGGAGTAGACGGTCTTCTCGGCCAGCTTGAGAA
The DNA here is from genome assembly GCA_964406905.1 of uncultured Myxococcales bacterium. Taxonomy (GTDB): domain Bacteria; phylum Myxococcota_A; class UBA9042; order CAIXZC01; family CAIXZC01; genus CAZNWW01. The sequence continues at coordinate 3,261 of CAYOTU010000103.1, forward strand.
TGCTCCGCGCCATTTGAAAAGCAGCAAAGTCGGCTTTTGGCCTTGGCCCTCATTTGCAATGAGCATGTCGCCGGAGGTCAGGAACGTGATGCCCTCAGGCTGGCGAAAGAGCTCGGGGTCAAGCAAAGCGTATGCCGTCACAGTCCCTGATGCGTTGAAAGAAGTCAATACTCCATCGACGGCAGAGAGGACATAGATATCATCTGTAATAGGATGAACTGCTACGGAGGAGGGCATGAGCCTTAGAGCAGTACGGACACCTCCCTTCTTCTTCCGCTTGACCGGGACCGGGAGTCCCCCTGAGCGAGCAAATTCGAGAACGTCTTCTGTGTCGATTTCCAGAACCGGGTGAGGCAGCAAAACCCGACGCTGCAGGTCGAAGGCGAAGATGGCCCGCTTGTTCTTGAACTCCTTGCCTTTGCCCAAGCGACTCTTGGGCGCAAGCAGCAGCCGGTTGTTCCTCTTGTCGAAGCCCAGCCCCTCGTTGTTTCTGGCAGGAAGCTCGATTTCGTGAACTACCGGTTCCAGGGAGGACTCTGTCCCCAAGACTTCGTAGAGCAAACCGTCGCTCCGAAGAACGAAGAAGGAGTTCCCCACTGCGGTGAGCCCCTCGTAGTCACCGCCTTCGGCGAAACGGATTGAGCGGGTCACACGCCGCAGTGCCAGGTCGTAGATGAAGATGACGCCATCTTCATCCTGCACGCAGCCCACTTCAGATGGGGAAACATCCGTAAGACCGGAAACCTCCATAAGGGTGGAAGGAAGCACGAACACTTCGGTCGGTTCACCCAACGTGTACTTGAAGGTGTCGTTACGCTTGGAAGGAAGCTGTTCGTCCGCTACCGAAACGGCTTCATGAACCCTTGCTGACAGCAAAATCGCAATCGCCGCCAACAAGGCGACAACTACTCCCAATGCACATGCAACTGCCGTTTTCGTTCTGGTCATTGCCCTCTCTCGCGAGTGTTCGCCAAAGCCCTCGCCCAAATAATGGCCAGCCTGAACAATGCGCCAAGAGCCTCTGCCATTCAAGGATGAAGACAAGACGAACAGATTTGACCGCCAATCCGAAACTCCAGTCTGCGTAGCGTTGTCCCTCCTCAAAACCCATCCGGTCCTCCCGGAGGGGGAAACAACACAGCTTCCTCCTGTCTCCACGAGGCGAGAGCGCTCTTTGATCGATGCATGATGCCGGCTTGTCCTTGAGCCGCCGCAAGAAGCGGAGGTGTTTTTTGTCGAAGGCGTACTGGTAGTACGTTGAGCCGAAAAACACCGAGCACCGCAGCGCCGGACGACGAGGGCCAGCCGCAGCCGGTGAAAAGGACGAAACACGAGTCTGAGACGTCTTGTAGTACCGGAGGCGGGACATGTCTCTCAAAGAACGCTTGGGCAAGCTGCTCAGGCTCCAGTCATATAAGAACGATAAGATCCTGGACGGGGACATCACGCCTTGGAACACGCCCACCCGGAAGATCCGAAAGGTCCGCCCCGTGGCCTCCCACCGACCCAGGGCCCTCCCTGCCACCAACGAATTCGACTACGACATGATCCTCACTCGCATCGCTCCCGAGCACGACTGCGATCCCCTTGATTAAATAGCGCGTATCAATCAAAGTAGCTGAGTTGCCGTTGCCCGCATCCGCGGGCGGGGGGGGAGGGTTCCATGAAACGTCTGCTGCTCATCGTCGCCATGATTTCAGTCTGGGGCTGCGGCTCCGATGGGGTCAGCGTCGTCCCCCCTGCGCCGGATACGGACACGACCCTGGACCTCCTTCCGGACCTGCCGACGGTCTTCGCGGACCAGGCCGCCCCGGACGGACTCGACGCGGGCCCGGACACTCCTCAGGACACGATCCTGCCGGAATGCGAAGAGGGCGAGGGCTGCTTCGGCCAGCCCTGCGAGGACAACGCTGACTGCATCTCGGGCTGGTGCGTGGAGCATATGGGAGAGAAGGTCTGCTCCCAGGAGTGCGTGGAGGAGTGCCCGCCGGGCTGGTCCTGTCAGCAGGTCTCCGGTGGGGGACGGGACGTGCTCTTCATCTGCGTCTCCAACCTGGCGAGCCTCTGCAAGCCCTGCGACGAGGCCTCGGACTGCCAGAGCCTGGGCAAGGACGAACTCTGCCTCCCCTATGGAGACGCAGGGAGCTTCTGCGGTGGCCCATGCCTCCCGGAGGACGACCCCAAGGGCGGCTGGACCTGCCCCAATGGCTTCACCTGCGAAGAGGTGACCCTGGCCGGGACTCCATCCCATCAATGCGTGGTCGACGCGGGGGTCTGCGACTGCACCGAGGAGTCAATCGCACTGGGCCTGTCCACCACCTGCTACAGCAGCAACGAGCACGGCGTCTGCAACGGAGCGCGGACCTGCGCACTGGATGGACTCACGGACTGCGACGCGCCGACCCCGGCCCCGGAGACCTGCAACGGCGAGGACGACGACTGCGACGGCGCGATCGACCAAGGCCTGGGTGAGTTCACCTGCGGCCTGGGCGAGTGCGAGCACACGACCCCCGCCTGCGTTGATGGCACCCCGGCGACCTGTGATCCTATGGAGGGGACGGCCCCCGAGGCATGCAACGGCAAGGATGACGACTGCGACGGCGACGTGGACGAAGACTTCGCGGACACGGACGGCGACGGCGTCGCTGACTGCATGACCGAGGATGACGACGGAGACGGGGTGCCCGACGGGCCGGACAACTGCGACGACGTGCCCAACCAGGACCAGGCCGACTTCGACCTGGACGGCATGGGCGATGCCTGTGACGACGACGACGACAACGATCTCACCGGCGACGAAGACGACTGCAACCCCTTGAACCCCAACATCCACCCCGACGCGGTGGAGGTCTGCAACGGGATCGACGACAACTGCAACGACGAGGTCGATGAAGGCTTCATGGACACAGATGAGGACGGCATCGCCAACTGCGTCGACCCCGATGATGACGGAGATGGCTACGACGACGACGACGACTGCGCCCCGCTGGAGCCCTTGATCAACCCCAAGGGCCAGGAGGTCTGCAACAACCTCGACGACGACTGCGACGGGGAGGTCGACGACGGCTTCGGTGAGACGATCTGCGGTACGGGCCAGTGCGTCCACGCAGAGAGCAACTGCCAGGACGGCGTCCTGGTGTTCTGCAACCCCTTCGACGGCGCGGGAGCCGAGGTCTGCGATGGCGTGGACAACGACTGCGACGGCGACGTAGACGAGGACCAGGGAGAGACCACCTGCGGCCTGGGCGAGTGCGAGCACACGATCCCGGACTGCTTCTTTGGCCAGCCCCAGGTCTGTGACCCCTTCAAGTGGTCCTCCCCGGAGATCTGTGACGGCCTGGACAACGACTGCGACGGAGCCGTGGACGAGGGCTACCCCGACCTCACCGACGACGGGATCGCGGACTGCGTGGATCCCGATGACGACGACGACGTGATCGATGACGTGGTGGACAACTGCCCCGACGTCCCCAACCCGGACCAGACCGACTCCGACGGAGACGGCTTCGGTGATGCCTGCGACTTCGGCTGCTGGCTCCCCGCGGTGGAGGAGTGGGAGGAGGACTGTGACGGCGTGCCCGACTCCCTGGACAACTGCCCCGACGCGTACAACCCGGAGCAGCAGGACAACGACGGCGACGGCGCGGGCGACGTCTGCGACACCGACGACGACGGGGACCTGATCCCCGACATCGCGGACAACTGCCCCCTGATCTCCAACCCGAACCAGGCAGACCTCGACGGCGACGGGATCGGAGACGCCTGTGACGGGGACAAGGACGGCGACGGCGTGGCCGACGGCGACGACAACTGCGAGGACACCTACAACCCCTCCCAGGTGGACACCGACGGCGACGGCCTGGGCAACGAGTGCGATCCCGACGACGACAACGACGGAGAGCTGGATCCCACGGACTGCCTGCCCCTGGATCCAGAGGTGAACCACTTCGCGGTGGAGATCTGCAACGGCAAGGATGACAACTGCGACAACGTCACCGACGGCGAAGGCGCGGGGGGCTGCGAGCCCTGGTACCTGGACGTGGATCTGGATGGCTACGGCGTGGCGGCCCACCAGAAATGCCTTTGCGGCGCAAGTGACCTTTACATCACGCAGGATGCGGGGGACTGTGAGCCCTTCGACCCCGACGTGAACCCCGGGGCCACCGAGGCCTGCAACGGCATCGACGACGACTGCGACGGGGAGGTGGACGAGGGCTTCCAGGACCTGGATCAGGACAACCTGGCCGACTGCATCGATCCCGACGACGACGACGACGGCGACGACGACGTCGCGGACAACTGCCCCGAGATCTTCAACCCCGCGCAGAAGGACACCGACGGCGACGGCGCCGGGGATGCCTGCGATGAGGACGACGACGGCGATGGTGCGGAGGACGAGGAGGACTGCGCGCCTCTGGATCCGGAGATCTTCCCTGGAAACCCCGAGGTCTGTGACGACAAGGACAATGACTGCGACCAGGTGGTCGACGGCATCGAGGAGCCCTGCTCCACCGTGTGTGAAGAGGGCGTCCTCCTCTGCACCGCGGGAGAGTGGGCCCCCTGCTCCGCGCTGGAGCCCCAGAACTGCATGAACTTTGACACCTGCGTGGTGGAGAGCATGTGCCTCGTCCAATGCCCCGCTACCCCGCTGGAGTTCTGTAACGGCGTGGACGATGACTGCAGCGGCGGGATCGACGATCCCTTCAACTGCATCCCTGGCGCGGACGAGGAGCAGGGCTGCGGCCTCTGCGGTACCCAGGGCCGCAGTTGCAGCGATCTCTGCGAGTGGACCGACTGGAGCGCCTGCGCGGGCGAGGGGCTCTGCGCGCCCGGCGCGGACGAGGCCCAGGGCTGCGGTGACTGCGGCTCCCAGGCCCGGGAGTGTACCGACCAGTGCCAGTGGACCTCCTGGAGCGCCTGTGCGGGCCAAGGGGTCTGCGCGGCGGGTACGGACGAGACCCAGGACTGCGGCCTCTGCGGCTCCCAGAATCGGGAGTGCACCGACCAGTGCCAGTGGTCCACGTGGAGCACCTGCGCGGGGCAGGGCGTCTGCACCCCGGGGGTCGACGAGGAGGAGGACTGCGGAAAGTGCGGGACCCGCGACCGATCCTGCACGGACCAGTGCCTTTGGACGCCTTGGGGAGACTGCCTCGACCAGGGCAAGTGCTTCACCGGGGACATCGACTACCAGGACTGCGGCCTCTGCGGAACCGAGGCGAGGGGATGCAGCGGCGAATGTCAGTGGTCCGACTGGGGCGCGTGCCTCGGCCAGGGGCTCTGCACCCCGGGCAACACCGAGACCCAGGGCTGCGGCCTCTGCGGAACCCAGACCCGGACCTGCACGGACCAATGCCAGTGGGGGAGCTGGGGCGGCTGCGAGGACCAGGGGACCTGCGCGCCGGGACAGCTCGACTCCCAGTCCTGCGGCCTCTGCGGCCTCCAGGCTCGCACCTGCTCCTCCCAGTGCGATTGGAACCCCTGGGGTTCCTGCACCGGGCAGGGTGCCTGCTCGCCCGATGACGTGGATAGCCAGGGCTGCGGCCTCTGCGGCACCCAGCAGCGCACCTGCACCACAGGCTGCCAGTGGGGGACCTGGGGGATGTGCGGAGATCAGGGAATCTGCACCCAAGGGCAACTCCAGAATCAGCCCTGCGGCAACTGCGGCAACCAGGCGCGGACCTGCAGCGCGGAGTGTGATTGGGATCCCTGGGGTGCATGTACCGGCCAGGGCATCTGCCCTCCGGGGGAGCTGGACAGCCAGGACTGCGGCCTCTGCGGGACCCAGACCCGGACCTGCTCCGGATATTGCCAATGGGGCGTCTGGGGAGGCTGCGAGGGGGAGGGGATCTGTATCCCCGGGGTCACCCAGGACCAGGCCTGCGGCGACTGCGGCACACAGCAGCGCGCGTGCAGCGGTCAGTGCCAGTGGAACCCCTGGGAGATCTGCACCAACGAGGGCGTCTGCGGTCTCGGCGAGACCCAGAACCAGGACTGCGGCAACTGTGGAACCCAATCCCGGACCTGCTCCGGGAACTGCGAGTGGAACCCCTGGGCCGGGTGCTCGGACCAGGGCGAGTGCGCGCCGGGAGAGACCGAGAGTCAGGGCTGCGGGAACTGCGGCTCCCAGGAACGCGCCTGCTCTGACGAGTGCGCATGGGAACCCTGGGACACCTGCGCGGGCCAGGGCTCGTGCACCCCGGGCCAGACCCAGTACCAGGCCTGTGGCCTCTGCGGCCAGGAGGTCCGCACCTGCGACGGCACCTGCGAGTGGGGCGACTGGGGCGGATGCTCCGGCGAGGGGGTCTGCACCCCCGGCGCGGCGGAGAGCGAGGGCTGTGGGAACTGCGGCAGCCATGGCCGCTCCTGCAACTCCAACTGCCAGTGGGACGCATGGGGCGCGTGCAACGGCCAGGGGACCTGTGCGGCCGGAGACGACGACAGCCAGACCTGCGGTCTCTGCGGCACCCAGGCGCGGGAATGCACCGACCTCTGCGCCTGGGGCGCCTGGACGACCTGCGCGGGCGAGGGCATCTGCACCCCCGGGGACGTGGATACCGAGGCCTGCGGCAACTGCGGCACCAAGAGCCGCACCTGCACCTCCTCCTGCCAGTGGAGCACCTGGAGCACCTGCTCGGGCCAGGGGGTCTGCGTGGTGGGACAGGCCGACGAACAGGCATGTGGCCTCTGCGGCACCCAGGCACGCACCTGCACCGACCAGTGCGCCTGGTCCTCCTGGGGGACCTGCGAGGGTCAAGGAGTCTGCGCGGCGGGCCAGCTCGACAGCCAATCCTGCGGGAACTGCGGCACCCAGCTCAGGACCTGCAACTCGGTCTGCCAGTGGGACAGCTGGGGGAGCTGCACCGGCCAGGGGGTCTGTGCGCCCGCGGACGTGGACACCCAGGCCTGCGGGCTCTGCGGTGAGCAGTCCCGCACCTGCACGTCTTCCTGCTCCTGGGGGACCTGGGGATCATGCGGCGGACAGGGGATCTGCAACCCGGGGATCATCGAGACCACCAGCTGCGGCAACTGCGGCACCATG
>CAYOTU010000104.1:0-10231 GCA_964406905.1 uncultured Myxococcales bacterium
CATTCACCTGCTCGGACCCCATGTCGGACTGCGAGGATGTACCCGGGGACTGCGGCGTGCCGGTCTGCGAGATCGGGGGGTTGGGCCAGGTCTGCACGTTGCAGCCAGCGGACGATCCCCCCCAGGATGGCAATCCATGCACCGAGGAGACGTGTTTGGACGGTATTCCGTCCCTTGTGAACCTCCCCAACGGGACCGCTTGCGATAACGGCGCCGATGCGATTGGCGACTACTGCGCGGACGCTATCTGTATTGGGGCCGTCTGCGGGGACTCGATCGAGGGGCCACTCGAAGCCTGCGACGACGGCGGGAACGAGCCTGGGGACGGCTGCGCGGCGGACTGCACCCTCGAGGAATGCGGCAACAGCACCCTGGATCCCCTGGAGGATTGCGACGACGGCATGGACGGCGATGACGGGGACGGGTGCAAGGACGATTGCCAGTTCACATGCCAGGATCCCCTGACCGATTGTCCCTCCACGCCGTGGGATTGCGTGCAGTCGGTCTGTACAGCGCAGCAGGCGGGACAGCTCTGCGCGGTGATCGATGATCCGAACGACCTGCCGAACGACGGCAACCCCTGCACCCAGGACCTTTGCAACGGCAGCGTAGCGGTGCATCCCCCGGAGGTCGACGGGACACCCTGCGACAACGGTGCGGGCAAGGTCGGAGACTACTGCGTGGCTGGGACCTGTCTGGATTCCGTCTGCGGCGACGGCATCACGGGCTCCCTGGAGGGCTGCGACGATCAGAACACGGATCCCTGCGACGGCTGCCTCTCGGACTGCTCCACCGTGGTCCTCACTTGCGGGGACGGATATGTCTGCGGGGACGAGGATTGCGACGATCAAAACATAGACGAATGCGACGGCTGCCTCTCTGACTGTAGCCTTTACCAGAACATCTGCGGCGACGAGGTGACCTGCCCGCCCGAGGAGTGCGACGACGGGAACCTCGACGATGGGGACGGCTGCTCTTCCCAATGCCTCGATGAGAGCACAGAGCCCTGCCCATCAGACATGGTCTACGTACCCGCTGCCCCGAGCCAGGGGGTGGCCGAGGCCTTCTGCATGGATCGGTATGAGGCCTCCCGCCAGGACGCCACAGCGGTGTCCATGGGGACGATCACCACCATTGCGGTCTCCCAGCCCGGCGTCCTGCCCTGGTACGAGAAGCCCTTCGACGTGACCAAGTTCCAGCTCTTCCAGGACGCGTGCCAGGCAGCGGGAAAGCGGATCTGCGAAGAAGACGAGTGGTACCACTCCTGTGCAGGCACCGCGGGCAACAAATACGTGTTTGGCGATGTCTTCGACAGGGACATCTGCAACTGCGTGGACACCTGGTGTGACACCTACTGCCAGGACCACGGCATTGAACCCGTGTTGGACTACGACGGCTGTGGTTACAGCCTCTACTACACCTACTCCCAGTACGGCCCGCCATTCCGTCCGGTGCCTACGGGGTATTTGACCGGATGCATGAACGAGTTCGGCGCGTACGACGTGAACGGGAACGTCTGGGAAATTGTGCCCGACGATCCGGCGGAGAGCCCCATGGGGTGGACCTTCCAGATCCGCGGCGGCGCGTTCAACTGCGGCGGTGCGTCCACGCGCCTCAAATGTTTATACGAGGCCAACTGGACCAACCTCTACGCAGGCTTCCGCTGCTGCAAGGATCCAGACTGAGCTTATGGGGCTCTTCGCAGCGCTGCGCTCCCAACTCATCAACCTGCGGATCTTTCGCGCGTACTTTCCGTTGGGACGGACCATCTACGACAGCGTCCGCTTCCCGGTGGACTACCTGCTAGGGGATCTGGCCCGGCCCTTTCCGACGGTCCTGGACGTCAACGTCACCAATCGGTGCAACCTGCGCTGCACGTTCTGCTATAACCACGACAACGCAGCGGCGCGTTCAGATGAGCTGAGCACCGGCGCGCTTTTTCGCTTGGTGGACGAGGCAGCGGTTCACCGGGCTGGTTTCTTTTTGGGGGGCGGCGAGCCCTTCGTGCGCGGGGATATCTTTGATGTGATCCGCCGCATCAAGGACCGGGGCCTCCCCGTGGGGGTGGTGACCAACGCTACCCTCCTCAATGGTGCGGGCGTGGACCGCCTGCTTGGCGCGGGGCTCGACGTCGCTGTGGTCAGCATCCATGGCACCGAGGAGACCCACGATCGCCTCGTACGCGCGCCTGGCGCCTGGCGCAAGGCCATGGAGACCCTGCGTCTTCTTGCTGCTGGGATGCCGCGTCCCGGGCCCATGGTCAACTACGTCCTCACCGAGGAGTCCCGGGAGGATCTGGTTCCCTTCCTCGAGGCGCTGCAAGGCGTGGACAACGTCGTCGTCCGCCTGGCCCACCAGAGCTTCCTGACCCCCGCGGAGCGGACGTCCCACGATACCGTCTGGCGGGGCGCGTTCGGCGCGGCGCCAGCGCCCTTACTCAACAATGTCATCGATGTCCCCCCCGGCGCGTTTGACGGGCTCCTTGAGATCCTGCGGGATCCTCGGATCTCCCGTGTCCTCACCAAGCCCGTGCTCTCCCCGTTCGAGCTCCGGTCCTGGTACTCCCCCGACTGGAATGTTCGGCGGCGCTGCGTCTTCGTGTGGCATTCCGCGTTTATCAACGCGAATGGGGACGTCCTGCCCTGTCAGTACTATGCCCATCGTTTGGGGAACGTGAACGAGCAGCCCCTGGCAGAGATCTGGAACAACGACGCCTATCGGGAATTCAGGCGGGTATTGAAGCGCGGGCTCCTGCCCGGCTGCCATCGGTGTTGCAAGTTATAAGGACACCTGTGGGAGGGCCTTCAGGCCCGATTTCCCGACTCATCATCCAGCGTGGTCTCGGGATCATCGTCGAACCATTCAGTGGTCATGTCCACGGTCTCTTCGTCGAGGAGCATGGTGTCCTCGTCATCGCCACCGACCTCTTCAAACTCCATGACGATCGCTGTGATGTTGTCACGACCGCCGTGGTCGTTGGCGCGGCGGATAAGCCGAGCCGCGGCTCGGCCCGGGGTCTCCTCACGGGCGAGGATCGAGAGGAGTTCCGGATCCCGTACCTCGTCTGTGAGTCCGTCGGAGCATAGCAGGAAGGTGTCGCCGCTATCCGGGGTCAGCACCGTGACGTCCACGTCCGCGTACGCGTCGTCCTCAACCCCGAGTGCGCGCACCAGGACGTGGCTCATGTCCTCGATCTTGGTTCGCTGGGCCGGGGACAACTCGAAGCGCTCCTTGATCGCGTTCACCAGGCTGTGGTCCCGGGTGAGCTGGGTAAGCTCGTTTCCCCGCAGCCGGTAGCAGCGGCTGTCTCCCACGTGGGCGATGAAGACGCGTTCCGCGGTGAACCATGCGGCCACCACCGTGGTCCCCATTCCGCGGAGTTTTGAGTTTGTCCGCATGGTATCGAGGATCTTGTGGTGCGCGAGCTGGATCGACGCCACCAGCCGCGTGATGTAGGGGTCCTGTCCGGGCTCAGGCGGGTGGGACCAGGATGCCGACGGACGGCCCGCTGTATTTTCAAAGGACTCTCGGATGGTCTGCACACAGAGTGAGGACGCCAGCTCCCCTGCCGCGTGACCCCCCATGCCGTCTGCAACTACAAAGAGATTCTCCTCAGGCAAAACGAGAAGATCATCCTGATTATTGGTTCTACGACGCCCCAAATGGGTGTTGGTCCCATATCTGAGCTGCATCTATCCTTCCTTTGCTTCCCCATGGAGAAACTTAACGGGAGATGGCTTGGATCGCAAGAAGCAATTGCAGAAATCAGGATTTTTCGAGTAACATTCTGGGGATCAGCGAGGTGTCCATGATTCATAAACGAAGCGAAGATCCCGTCTGGATCGCTGATGTGCGTAGGACCGCACGAGGGATCCGTCGCCGGGTGCTGGCGCATACCCTTGAGTATGGCGGCGGCTACATGTCCCAGGCCTGCTCCTCAGCGGAGATCCTGGCGACCCTGTACCGGGGTGCGTTGCGCCTCGGTCCTCCGGCGGATCCTCCGATCCCCCGGTCCTTCGCCGGTCCTCCGGGTGCCAGCAACCCCGACGCGTTCACGGGTGCGGGCTACAACGGCCCCCGTGCACCGGAGTTGGATCGCTTCTACTTGTCGCCGGTTCATTACGCGCTGGTGCTCTACTCCACCCTGATCGAGGTGGGTCGCATGGCTCCTGAGGGGCTGGGCCAGTTCAACCGGGACGGGAGCACCGTGGAGATGATCGGCGCGGAGCATTCCCCGGGGCATGAGGTGACCGCAGGCTCCCTCGGCCAGTGCCTCAGCCAGGCCGCTGGCGCTGCCTGGGCCCGGCGTCGCAACGGGGAAACGGGCCGGAACGTGGTCTTTCTCTCCGACGGCGAATTCCAGGAGGGCCAGACCTGGGAGACCTTCGCTGCCCTCGCCTGGCATCGCCTGGACAACGTCCTGGTCTACGTTGACATGAACGCGCAGCAATGCGATGGCGCGATGGATTCCGTCATGGGCATCGGCCCCTTGGCTGCCCGTCTGGCCGCGTTCGGCGCCAGCGTGGTGGAGGTGGACGGCCACGACCCAGCGGCCCTGGCCGCGTCGGCCGCGCTGGCCCACGACGGTCGCCCGGTGGTGGTCCTGGCCCGTACAGACCCCTGCCGGGGCTTGGATATCCTTCGGGAACGCGCGCCGAAGCTCCACTACCTGCGCTTTACCTCGGACGAGGAGCGTGCGCGCTACGCCGCGGCCCTGGCCTCGTTCGAAGAAGGGGAGGGGGAGGCATGAATATTGTCAAGCGCCCCCACCGTACGAATCTTATCCGCTTCGCGGCGCGGCACCCTGAAGTAGTTGTCCTCTCCGCTGACCTCACGTCGAGCTGTGAGGCAGACCTCATGCGGGACCAGCGCCCGGACCAGTTCCTCAGCCTGGGAATGGCTGAGCAGAACATGATGAGCTTCGCTGGAGGCATGGCCCGGGAGGGCCTCACGCCCTGGGTGCATACCTTCGCTGTCTTCCTGACCCGGCGGACATTCGACCAGGTGGCGATGAGCATCGCTTATCCGAATCTCCCGGTGCGCCTCGTGGGCTTCCTGCCCGGGATCACCACCCCGGGCGGCGTGACCCACCAGGCCGTGGACGACCTGGCGCTTATGCGGGTGCTCCCGAACATGACCATCATCGAGTGCGGCGACGCGACGGACGACGAGACAGTTCTGGAGGTGGCCCAGGCCGTGAACGGTCCGGTCTATATTCGGATGCTGCGGGGTCTGGTGCCGCGGCTTTTCCCCGCTGACGATTCCTTGGTCCTCGGGCGCTGTCGGGAGCTTGGCCAGGGAGATGACGTCGCTGTGCTCACCTCGGGGATTTGCACCGAGGAGGGTCTCCGCGCTCTGGCCGCGTTGCGCGGTCGCGGCCTGGCCGCGACCCATCTCCACGTCTCGACCATCAAGCCCTTACCCCGAGAGCAGATCCTAGATGCTCTGGCCCGCGTGCGCAGCGGCGTCGTGGTCCTGGAGAACCACAGCGTCATCGGCGGCCTCGGGAGCGCGGTGGCAGAGGTCATGGCCGAGGCTGGCACAGGCCTCCCCCTGGTGCGCCTCGGGCTGCAGGACGTCTACGCGCAGGGGGCCTCCCGGGAGTACCTCATGGCAAAGCACGGCCTGGACGCTGCCGCGTTGGTTAGAGCTATCGAGGGGCTCGTGGACGCGGACTTCGGGGTGCCAGCGGAGGAGCTGACCGCGGACGTGACCGCGCCCGACGAGGGCCGCGTGGAGGACCTTTGAGCGACAAAGCGCGGATTCAAGTGACCTATCGCCTCACCGCAGATGACCGGGCCGCGGCCCGGTCCCGGGCCAGGGCCGTCGCGGTTGAGCAGACCGTGGAGTTTCCCGATGATCTGATCACCGACCCGGGGATCCTGGAGGGGATTATCGGTACCGTCGAGTCCGTGACGTCTGTCGACAGCGGGCCAGGCGCGTGGGACGCAGAGATTGCCTACACAGCCGAGACAGCGGGCCAGACCCTGCCCCAGCTACTGAACCTGATCTTCGGCAACGTGAGCCTCCAGCCCGGGGTGAGGCTCCAGCGCCTCGACCTGCCGGATGAGGTGCTGGCCCGGTTCCGGGGGCCTCGTTTCGGCGTAGAGGGCCTGCGTTTCATCCTCGAAGCGCCATCCCGTCCGATCCTTGCAACAGCGGTGAAGCCCATGGGCCTCTCCCCCGCTGAGCTGGCCGAGCTGGCGTACCGCTTTGCGCTGGGCGGTGTGGATCTGATCAAGGACGACCACGGGCTCGCGGATCAGCCCTTCTGCCCCTTCGAGCCTCGGGTCAGGGCCTGCGCGGCCGCGGTGGCGAAGGCCAACAAGGAGACCGGGGGTAAGAGCCGCTATGTGGCTAACTTGGTTGGCCCTGCAGAGCGTCTCAGGGAGCGGGCCCGCTTCGCGAAAGCCGTCGGTGCGGGAGGCCTCCTCCTGGCTCCAGGCCTGGTTGGTTGGGACCAGATGAGGGCCCTGGCCGACGACGACTCAGTGGGCCTGCCGATCCTCTTCCATCCAGCCCTCCTGGGCGGCTTCACCGTGGGCCCGGACGCGGGAATCGACCACGGAGTGCTCTACGGAACCCTCGCCAGACTTGCAGGCGCGGACGTGGTGATCTTCCCCAACCATGGCGGGCGCTTCTCCTTCTCGACCGATGATTGCCGCGGCATCACAGCGAACTGCGTTGCCCCCCTGGGAGAGATCTCGGCAGCCCTCCCAGCTCCCGCGGGAGGCATGTCCCTGGACCGAGTCGCTGAGCTGCGAGATTTCTACGGCGACGATGTGGTTCTCCTCATCGGCGGAGACCTCCACCGCCACGGCGACCTGGTGGAGACTTGCCGCAGGTTCCGCGCGATGGTGGAGATCTGAGTTCTGTGGGAGGGCCTTCAGGTTTGAATCATTGCCAGCTTTGCCTTTCGCGGCAGTCGCTTGATCTCCAGCTCCAGCTTCGAGGCCTCAGAGCGGTCCCGGGCCGGAGTGGACCAGCGCAGGGTCACCGGGGCACGGGCCGCAGTGTAGCGAGCGCCCTTACCCGTGTTATGCGCTGCAATGCGCGCGTCGAGGTCGTTGGTGATCCCCGTGTAGAGGGTGCCGTCCGCACATTCGAGGATGTAGACGACCCAGCTCATCGACGTGCCAGGAATCTGTCCAGCGCGCTTGCGAAGGCCTGGACGTCGCGCTTGGAGAACGCTGGCGGGCCGCCCGTCTCCATGCCCGCACTTCTCAGTTCGTCCATGAGGTCCCGGGTCGCGAGCCGGTCCTTGACGTTGTCCTCGGTGTAGACCTGTCCCCGGGGATTGATGGCGAGGCAGCCTTTATCCACCACCTCCGCGGCCAGGGGGATGTCCGCGGTGACCACCAGGTCCTCGGGGGTCACCCGGGCGGCGATGTGGTGGTCCGCCACGTCGGAGCCCTGGGCCACCAGCACGGTCTGGACATGGGGCGGCGCGCCCATGGGCTGGTTGGCCACGAGGGTTATGGGGACCCCTGTGCGCTTCGCAGCGCGGAACAGGACCTCTTTGACTGGTCGCGGGCATGCGTCAGCGTCTACCCATATGTGCATGGGGCCTCCTCTGTCTTCCACAGAAGGATAGCATGGACTTTGTGGACGGAGATCAGATAATACCCCTATGAAAACTCTCCTGGTCATCCTCGCTCTCCTCCTTGCCGCCTGCAGCGGCGGAACCACCACGCCTGCCGATGTCCCGGGGACCGCGGATGTCCTGACCGATATCGTCACCGACTCCGGGGACGCAGCGGTGGACATAGCGCCGGACATAGCGCCGGACGTCTTGACGCCGGACATCCTCCCGGACCTGGCCCCCGAGGTCCTGACCCCGCCGGATCCCGCGGTCTTCTTCGAGGAACATACCCACCCGGGCTGCCTGCTCGACAACGACTCAGCGGATCGAGTCCAGCAGATCCGGACCACGGACCTGCTGGCTGACCTGGACGTGCGCGGCATCGCCATCCTGGCCGAGGTCGTCGTCGCTGGGACCGAGTCCGGGCTCTACGCGCGGCCCGGAGGCGCGGAAGTGTTCCAGCAGGTTGCGTTACCGGGAGATCTTGGGCCAACGGACATCGTCGGCCGGGGTCCAGGGCAGATCTTTGTCGCGCAGGAAGGCGAGATCTTCATGGTGAACGGAGCCTTGGAGTTCACGTCAGTCCTCGGCCCCGGCGGGACCGTCCAGGCGGCGTTTGACTGCGGCGACGGGTTCTACGTGGTAGCGGACGGCGTGCTGAGTCGGACCACAGGCGCCGTGGTGATGCCCGTGGAGGGCGCCCCCGCGACTGAGATAATCGAAGCGTGCTGCTCCGGGGGCGCTGTCTGGGTTGGCCGCGAGGACGGCGTTCACCGCCTGATCGACGACGCCTGGTCCACCATTTGGACCCCCGACGCGGCCGTGATCGTACTCGTCCCGGGACCCGATGGCGCCGTCCTCGCAGCGACGGATGCGGAGGTCCGGGCGGTGTCTGTTGACGGCCCGGGGGCAGGTTTTGTCGCTGGCCTCGATGGGTTGCCCACGGATAGCATCCGCGCCCTGGCCTTTCTCAATGATCGGTGGGCCGTGGGTCACGAAATCGGCGTCACCCTTTTGGATCCCGTAGCAGGGACCTTCGAGTATTTCCACTCCAAGCGCTGGCTCCCCGCGGAAGCGGTCCGGGGCGTTGCGTTCGACGCGCTCGGCGATCTTTGGGTAGCGACCGCGGCAGGCCTCTCGCATCTCACGAAATTTGACCAGAGCCTGGAGGACAAGGCCGGGACCATGATGGACAGCCTCGACACCTTCCACTGGCGTCTCGGCTTCGTCTCCCTCTACGCGCACGGCGTGGACCCCTGGAACCCGGATCCCGACACCGTGACCCTGTATGACGACGACAACGACGGACAGTGGACCCAGGAGGCCCTGGCCGCGTTCTGCTACGCGTATCAGGTCACCGGCGACGAGGCCTGGTACCAGGCAGCGCGCAAGGGCGTGGAGGGTATGTTTCAGCTCTTCGACGTGCCGGCCGCGGACTTCGAGGCAGCGGGGCTCGGGTTCGGCTATCCGTCGCGGTCCGTGGTGCGGGACGACGAAGGCTCGGTCTTTGACAGCAAGGCCACCCAGTCCAATTGGCATCTGGTGGACCATTGGGACGGCCACCAGTACTACTGGAAGGACGACACCTCCTCCGACGAGGTGACGGGCCACCTCTACGGGCTGGCCGTGTACTACGACCTCTGTGCAAAGGACGACGCTGAGCGGGAGGAGGTAGCGCATTACCTGACCGGGATGATCGGCTACATTTTCGACAACGGATACAAGCTCCTGGATCTCGACGGAGAGCCCACAACCCACGGCCATTGGGCCCCCGAGGACCTGGCCTTGGCGCTCGACGGAGTGGAGGAGTGTTGCGAGGAGCACGGCATCGACGCGTGCTTCGGAAAATGCGTCGAGTCCTACTACGGCGGCGGCTTCCTCAACTCGGCCGAGATCCTCGGCGGACTCCTGGCCGCGTGGCACGTCTCCGGTGAGGCGCGCTTCCTCGACGCGTATGAGGAGCTGATCTCCGAGCATAGGTACGACGAGGTCGCTACCTTCGGGGAGAACGTCCTTACCTGGACCGACAGCCACATGGCCAACTACTGCGATCACGAGCTGGCCGCGCTCTCGTTCCTTACCCTCCTGCGCTACGAGCCCTATCCGGAACGGCGCGCACTCTGGGAGCAGCAGGTCCTGGCATCCTTTGAGTACGAGGCCGGTGAGCGCAACCCTTTGAAGACCCTGGTCATCGCCTCGACGCAGTCCGAGATACCGGGCCTGCCCGAGGGCGTGCAGACCCTCCACGGCTACCCCGCTGACATGCGTGACTGGCTTATGGACAACTCCCACCGGGTGGACGTCGCGCCGGATGGCAACGACCGCCACGGAAACCCCCAGTTTGCGACCGCGCTGCCCTACGACGAGATCCACCTGATGCGCTGGGACTCCAACCCCTATCAGGTGTCCAAGGGCGGCGACGGCAGTACGCGCCTCACCCCCACCTTCTGGCTGTTGCCCTACTGGGGCCTCCGCTACTACAGCGCGATCTGTCCTTGAATCCCCGGGGTTGTTTGACAAGAACCCTGCCCGAACGCTAGAATCTTATGGATGCCCAGAGAGACGAACACACTGCCGCCGCAAGGGAGGTCCCGATGCGTCGCGTCTGTGGTTTATTTGTCCTGATCTGCTTCGCGCTGGCCGCGTCCT